>JBEKWT010000043.1:0-13796 GCA_049512795.1 Occallatibacter sp. | reverse complement strand
TCATCCGGATCGTTTCGTAGGTAATCTCAGCGAGCTTCAGCTCTACCGGATCGATGTCCACAGCCGCGGAGTTTTCGAGGTAAGAACGGCCATAGACAAAACGTCCCAGCGGATCGCCACGCGGGTCCGTCTCGATCACAAATCTTCCCGCGGTTACGGCCAACACTGCGCCCGGCAGAGTGATGTAGACAAAGCACTGTTGCTCGGAGCTAGAAGTCATTGTCAAGTCCTCGGGCCCTTCTCGCTCGGGCAGGTTCCTTGCGGCGGGCCAGGGCCAGGCCGTGCGCGTCTTTGGCGGGATTTGCAAGATCCTCAAATGCCGGAATCAAGTCGTAGAGCCAGAGCAACGCGGCGTAAACCACCACGCCGGTAGAGGGCTTTCCTCTCTCGGCATCCGTGACAGCGCGCAGTCCCGTCCCGATCTTTTGGGCGACATCCTTCCTGGTCAAACCGCGACGGATTCTGGCTGTGCGGAGATTATCGCCCAGGGTCTTGAGGGCGCGCTCAACCTGATAGGGCTGCGAAGCGAGTAGCTGGTTTTGGTACATAATATTCCCTCAAGAGCAGTTTATATCATATTAAATGCTCTCAAGAGCATTTTTAAATAGAAATCGAGATGATGTACTTCACGCAAGGTCATTTGAGGCACAAATATGCAATTTGAGCGGCAGCGGCGTATCCACCGGTTGACCCGCACACAGCGCTCTAAAGCTTCGAGAGGACTCATAATCCCTTGGTTGGGGGTTCAAATCCCTCCGGGCCCACCAGGAAGTCTTTCGAATTCAATTGGTTGAAATTTTTGTCTGATGCCTCGTCCGCGCCGGTTTGGCCAGTGTGACCAAAAATATGACCAAACTGCGAAAGCGATGCGGGATTCTCGTTGCGCAGGTTGGTCGCTTAACGAAGCGAGATCGTGATGCTGGTAGGGCTCCATGGATTTCAAGTCCACGTGGCCCACTTAGCCTGCCACCGCAAAGATGTTTCCGATTGCAGCCAAGGTGTAGCTGCCAGGTGTGGCGAGCCGAATAGAGCACAAGCTTCTTGCTAAGTCCTGCTCTCTCACGCAAGGATTGAGAGCCTTTCGCAATCGTCGTGATTCGTCCTGACTTCGAGTGCGGTGATGGGAAAATCCACCCTCTTTCCTCCCTCCGCAGCGCTCAGCCAACATCGAAGCTCACCGTTCCGACATGGGCAGAAGGCACCGGGCCTTTGTTGTCTTTCCGTGGGGATTGCAGATGTCGCCGATCGGCGAAATCGAGGTTCTCGTTCGCGATCTTTTCTGGATCGCGGGCCGTGACGAGCACCATCGCGAGCACCGCTGTTACCCGACTAATTTGGTAAATTATTGCATAGCAATTGATAATCTGAACTCGCGTCACCCGGTTGATGCCTAATCCAACGCTAAGAAATATGTGGCTTCACAAGGATTCGAGAATTCCGGCTCTGTTGGGATGTGGTTGCAGGCGATCGTGTTGTAGTCCATCAACACAGCGGATACGGGATAGCAACAATATTGAAAGGAAATTGAATTGACCGCAATAAGAGTAAATCCGGACGCCATCGCGCACCTGCCGATCGAGAAGCGAGCCATTACGAATCACGGTGTGTTGAACGAAGCCTATTCTTACGGCAAACCGAGTTCCTTCTCGCGCGGCATGAGGATCGACATCAATGGGCTGACCGTCCTGTTCATCTCAGGGACGGCGTCGATCGACGAGAACGGCGTGAGTGTGCATCACGGCAATTTTCGCGCCCAGTTGCGGCGCACCCTCTCCAACATCACAGGATTGCTGGCCAGCGAAGGCTGCACCTGGCACGATGTGGTGCGGACCACCTGCTACCTGCGCGACATCGACCGCGACTACGAGGCATTCAACGAGGAGCGAACGGCGTTTTATAAGGAACAGGGACTTGACCCTCTGCCGGCGTCAACAGGAATTCAGGCGATCCTCTGCCGGCCGGAACTGCTGGTTGAGATTGAGGCCATCGCGATGTTCCGTTCGGAGAAGGCGGCCGATGAAAAGCAATAGCAAGAACGCGCAATTGATCGTAGGTCTTTCCATCGCGGACCTGGTCCGCGGAGTTAAGCATGGCGGCCAGAGGGTGCAGCCGGGACCAACGGACTGGAATCCATCGTTCCCGAACCTTCCTTAAACGTAACCAGCTGATTGACCCGGACCGACTTGTGTTGTTCGATGAGCCCCAGGGGCCAGCGAACTTCAATGTCGACAGACTCCACCGACCCAAGACCAAAATGCAAGCGCGGGTCATTTGAGGACACATAACTCGACTGGCTCATGACCTCCTGCACCTGCGCTTTCCCGCCGTAGCGGAGAGTCACACGAGCCCCAATGGCGCTGCGATTGCTCTTGGTCCCGATGAGGCGAACTTTAATCCAATGGTTTGAAGGCGGAGCATCATTGCGCAGCAGGGATGGAATGTCGTTCTGATTCATGATGACCATGTCGATGTCACCATCATTGTCAAAGTCGCCGAATGCGCATCCGCGGCTGACGTAACGAGCATTCAAAGCAGCCTGACTTCCTTCAGGAATCTGCTGAAAGGTTCCGTCGCCGCGGTTGCGGAAGACGATGCGCGGGCCGCGGCGCGGATATTTGGTCGGATAGACCGCTTCCACTTCCGGATAAACCTGTCCGGTAACGAGAAAAATATCCGGGTATCCGTCATTATCCAAATCAAACAATCCTATTCCCCAACTCACAAAGCGGCGTTCATGAATCAGTCCTGCCTGGGTCGTCACATCCTCGAAGTTGCCTTTGCCGTCGTTGTGGTACAAGCCGGTGGCCTGATTCATATAGTGCGTGCGGACTATATCCAGGTGACCGTCGCAGTCATAGTCGCCAATGGCGACGCCCATGCCGGCCATCGCCATGCCATCTTCGCTAAGGGCAACGCCGCGCAGAAGGGCCTCGTCGCGAAAGGTGCCGTCGTGGTTGTTCATCAGCAGCAAGCTGGGGGTGGTATCGCAAGCCACAAAAATGTCGGGCCATCCATCCTCATCCACGTCGAAGGCCGCCGCGGTAAGTCCATAGGAGCCGCGTAGCGCGCCGACTCCGGACTCTTTCGATACGTCGGTAAACGTGCCGTCGCCATTGTTGCGATAAAGCAAATGACTCGGTAGCGGCAGCCCGCTGGGCCCGCAGTTCACCGGAACTCCCTCAAAGTTGCAGTTGGGGCGCTCAAGCGACGGCGTGGGCAGAGTAGCGATGGTGACGTCGGCGTAGTTAGAGACGAACAGATCGAGCCAGCCATCGCGGTTGTAATCGACGAAGGTGCATCCGGAGCCGAAGCGAGTGGTCTTGCTGCCCACGCCGGCCTGCGCGGTCACATCGGTAAAAGTACCGTTGCCGTTGTTGCGATAAAGGCGATTCTCGCCAAAGTAAGTGAGGAAGAGATCTTCAAAGCCGTCGTTGTTATAGTCGCCCACGCAGACGCCGACAGCCCATCCGGCATCCAGCAGTCCCGCCGCTTCAGTGACATCGGTAAAGGTCCCGTCGCGATTGTTGCGATAAAGGCGGTTGCTGGCGCCAGGGGGAATGCTTTCCAGCAGCCGCCCGCCGAGGATGAAGATGTCCATCCAACCGTCGTTGTCGAAGTCGAAGCACGCGCAGCCTCCTCCCATGATCTCTGTGAGGTAGGTGGCCCTGATTCCTTCGCCGTATGGCATCACTTTGGTGAGTCCGGCAGCTTGGGCGATATCTGTGAATTGCGAAAAGGGAGGAGTTGCCTTGGCCTCTGGCGGGTCAGCCAGTGAACCGGCGGGCAGCGCCGCGGACGCAACGACACCGGGGATGGATTTCAAAAGACGGCGGCGTGACCAGCGGCGAATTGCACTGGACAAAACTTCCTTCAATGCTGGCTCTCCCTCCCGGTGCAATTGAAATTGGTCCGGCTCCAGGGGCCGGCGGATTCCTTCTTCTCAAATTGACGAGCACTCAAAGAATAATCGTGCGGCCGCCTGCGCGTCCTCACTGTTTTGGCTGAGCGGCCAGGATCGCTCGTTCAAGATCCCGGGCTTCCGCGTTGGAGGGATCGATTGCAAGAGCGTGGTCCACGGCCGCCGTGGCATCCTGCCACTTGGCTTCGCTTGCCAGTGTTGCCGCAAGATTGATCCACGCGGACACATAGGAGGGAGATGCTTGAATTGCCGCGTGAAAGTACGCTTCGGCAGCAATCGCGTCGCCGCTGCGGGCGCTTAGATAGCCCATCTGATTCTGGGCTTCGGCCAGCTTGGGGTCCAGCTCGATTGCGCGCTGCAGCGCGGCCCTCTCGCCAGCCAGATCGTTGGTTTTGTCCAGCGCCTGCGAGAGCTTGTAGGAGAGATAAGGTTCGTCGGGGTTGGAGGCCAGCGCGGCGCGGTAGAGCGCTGCTGCTTTCACGGCGTCGCCAGCGGCCAATGCCTCATCTCCCACCAGAGCTTTTCCCGCCGCCTCGGTCCGGTCTGCCTGGGCCTTATTGAGCTGTTGATAGGTGCGCAGCTCTTCTTGCGCCTGTTCCCCTTCACCCAGGCTTTGCAATACCTTCGCCAGATCGTAGTGGACTTCAGGGTCGGGAACGCCAAGCGCAATGGCTTTCTCAAAGTGTTCCTTCGCTCCGTGCAGGTCCTGGAACTTAGCCAGCACATTGCCTAGCGCCATTTGCGCCTTGGCGTCGTTGGGATTCAAGTCAACGGATCGCTCCAGATGCTCGCGTGCGTGCGTGAAGTCTCCGTCCTCCGACTCCAGGACCGAACTCAGGTAGAGCGCTTCTGCGTTATCGGGATGAGCCAGCAGCACCTTGTGCAGAAGCGGCGGGGCATTTTCCGAGTGACCCGAAACCAACATTCGGCAATAGAGAAGTTCCGTGTCCAGGTCGCCAGGATGATGTTGGAGCGCAAGGTCGAGAACCGCATAGGCTTCGCTGTTCCTGCTAAGCAGCTTGAGGACCAGCGCCAATTCTCTGGCGAGCGGGAGGGAATCCGGCGTAGTGTTGAGACCTTCGCGCAGCGCGGTTGAGGCCTCATTGAGCCTTGCCAGGTTGGCATAGGCGACTCCCAGGTTCAGACTTTGCAAGGGTGAGCGCACCCGGGCCTCCCCGGACTTTCCCAGCAAAGTGATTACGCCCTCATAGTCATCGTCGTCGATCAGATCCTGTGACAACGCGTCCAGCGCCGTCTCCGAGTCGGGATCGATGGCCAGCGCCGCCCGCCAGTCGGCCTCCGCTGCGGCAGTCTGCTTCACGTGATCGAGCACCGCCCCCAGCGCAAGAAGCGGCCGGACATCGCTCGGATTGAGGCGCGCCGCCGCCTGCAAGGGTTCTTCCGCCTCGGTTGTCTGGCCGGCGGAGTAGAGACTGAGGCCCCACAAATACTGGTAGGAAGCTGAATTGGGCTGCAACTTGGCGGCTGACGAATAGGCATCGGCGGCGCACCCAAACTGCTTCTGATTTCCGAACCACGCGCCAAGATCGGCATATGTCTCCGCACTCGGCTTGTCCTGAAGATCTGCCTTCAATCTGGGCGGTGGGGTGCAGGCGGCAAATGCCGCGACGGTCAAGACCGGCCAAAGCAAAATGCCCGCGCACGCCTTCGGCAACGGGGAAGGGCGGCGCACGGTTAGAAGCCAATTCACTATTGACGGTTTGGGTTCAAATTCAGAGTACATGCGGGTGTGATTCGGGCTGGAATCCGGTGTGATAACGAAAAGTGCTTCCAACGATAAAAGACGGAGCATGTTACGGATGCGCAATCCACGCAGGCGCAATTGCATTGTACAGGGAATTGAGGCCGGTCACATCTGCCGGCAGCCGGAACGAGACGTATGATTTACGTCAAAGATCAAGAAAGCGGAGGGCCTCATCCTAAAGGCGGAGGGTCTCATCCTAAAAGCGGAGCGTCCCATCCTACTTCGGACGTAGAGCGGAATCTTGAGTTCGCCGAGTTTTCGCCCTTGACAACGTTTTCTTCGCGGATTACGATCTCCGGGATCTCGAATTCTAGGCAAATTGCTCTCTCAAAATCGCTTTTTGACTTCGGGAGGGTTTTGTCTTGACCAGGTTGTTTAACGATAACTGAAAACGATTTCATTTGGAGCAATGGATGGTTTCAGATTCCAGGAAGAAATTATTCCGGATGCTCCTCACAACACTATTCAGGAGGCGGTCATGCATTTGATTGGTTCGAAAGAGCTTCGGGCACTGCTGCTCGTCGCAATTATCGGCCTCGCATGTTCGTGCGGATTGATCTACGGACAGGGTACGAACGGGAGCCTTACAGGGCAAGTTACCGATCCAACGGGTGCAGCTATCGTTGGGGCGAACGTCACTCTCACCGATACCGGCACTGGCGATTCACAGGTTGAGAAGACGGATGCCACGGGCGTCTACCTCTTCAAACTTGTGCCCGCGGGCAACTACGCGCTGGGTATCACAGCCCAGGGGTTTGCCGCGTACAACCAGACAGGCATTGTCATGAATGCCAACCTGTACGCTACGCAAAACGTCCACTTGACGATTGCCAAAGTACAGGGTGAGGTCGTGAATGTGACGGCCAACGCCGAGCTGATCGACACCACCACGGCCGAACTGGGAATGACAATTAACGAGCAGTCGGTGAGCGACCTGCCGTTTCCAAACCGCGACCCCTCCGCTGTGGCACTGCTGGCGCCGGGAATCGTCGATGGCAACCATGCCGGCGTTGCCTGGCAGCAGGCTGGCTTCTCATTCCCGAATGAGTCGGTGACGTCCTCCAATGGCGGCCGCATCGGCAGTACGTTCTACATGCTTGACGGCGTCTCCAACATGGATACCTATCTGGGCTCCAACTCGCCCACGCCCAACTCCGACGCCACGCAGGAGTTCCGCCTCATCTCAAACAACTTCAGCGCTGTTTACGGGTTCTCGACGGGCGGCGTTGTTTCCATGGCCACGCGGAGCGGCACCAACGAGTGGCACGGCGGCCTGTGGGAATTCATGCGCAACGGAGATTTTGACGCGGGGAACTGGAGCAACCACCTTCAGGATACTTACCGGCGCAACCAGTTCGGCGGCTATGTCGGCGGACCGGCTATCAAGAACAAGCTCTTCTTCTTCTTCAACTACCAGGGAACCGTGGTTGACGGCGGCATCGGAACGTCGGCTAACGGTACCACCACGCCCACGCAGCAGATGATGAACGGAGACTTCAGCGGGCTTATCACGTACGCTCAAGCCAACAGTTCCAACTGCGGATCGGGCTTTAACGTTCCCGCAGCGGAACAAACAACCAACTGCGGCTGGCTGAACGGACCATTCCACACCGTCAATGGTGTGCCCAACCAGGTGATTGGCGGCGCAACCGGGCTTGATCCGGTGGCCGTGCAGTTTACCAACGATGGGCTGCCAGGCCACACAGCCGCGGCTTCAGGCACTGCGCCTGCCACCTCCGCGGCCCAAAACCTGGCCGGGGGGATGTTGTACGCATCGGCGAACCTGAAGAATTCCACCTTTAACGAGTACACGGCCAAGGTTGACTACGATCTGACCAAGAGCCAGCGCCTCACGCTGCGCTCGTTCGTCGACAGGTTCATTCAGCCGGCCGGCGACACGCCGGGCAATGTCCTCTCCGTGATCAACCAAGTGGACGGCTGGGGCCAGACCTTTGGCGAGCAGATGTGGTATTTCAATGAGATCGCCCAGCACACCTGGACCGCGAACGCCACCACGGTGAACACGTTCACGGGTTTCTGGACCCAGCAGAGCTCACATAATGGCACTCCGGTTGTCGACCATAGCGGCAAGAACATGTGCTGGTCGCGCTACATCAATATCACTGAGCCTGTCTGCTATATGGAGGGCGCATATTTTGGCGGCTCCAACGGCGGCTGGACCGAGCCATCGGATGAAGTCCGTGGCACGATCGGTTTCTCCGACACGCTGATCAAGACCGTTAAACGTCACACGATATCGGTAGGCATCGATCTGGTGCACCAGCGGGCGGTCGAAGACGCATCCAACTATCCCGCCGACGCCATCATCGACTTCGGTGGCGGCTACACCGGCAACGGCGTGGCAGACTGGCTCATGGGTTATATGAGCAATTACGAGCAGGGAGCGGGCGAATTGGCCGATATCCAGGGATGGCTGATTGACCCGTACGTCAACGACGAGTTCCGCTTGAAGCCCGGCCTGACCCTTACTCTCGGCTTGCGCTGGGATCCGGACTCACCGCCTGCCTCTGTCGGAGGCCGTGGGACGGCTTTCGTGCCCGGCCAGCAGAGCTACGAGTTCCCCGGCGCGCCATTGGGACTGATTTACCCCGGCGACACCAATATGACCGCCGGCCTTCGCCCCGCCGACAAGAAATTTTTTGAGCCTCGCATCGGCGTTGCCTACCAGCCCGCTAATATGCCGAGAACCTCGTTCCACGCCGCATTCGGCATGTTCAGCGCCCCGGTGCCTTACTCCGATTACAACCACGTCGTCGATATGGCGCCTTTTGCTCCGGCATTTTCTCCGCCCGCGCCCTCGAATTCGCCGATTTGCAACGGTGGCGCTACCTGCACACCGAACACCGGCCAAGCGGTCACCGGATACATGAACTTCCACAACCCATGGTCGACCCCGTCGTTCGATACGCCCAACGGCAACCCATTTGGCACTGGCCCCGGCCAGATTCCGTGGGCTAACCCCACCTATAAACCGCCCCTCAACTCAGTGATTCCAACACCAATCTATGAGCAGGATTCTTTCAGCCGGAACTTCCATCAGGCCCTGACCCAGGCTTGGAACTTCTCAGTGGAGCAGCAACTCAGCAACGCGATGGCCATGCGTGTGGCCTACGTTGGCAGCGAGTCGTATCACCAGGACTACGTCCAGGACGACAACTTCGCCGGTTACAGCTACTGCACCTACTACAACAACCCGGCGTGCCCGCTCCCAACGCAAGCGAACGTCAATAATGGCACGCTCACACTAGCTTCCTTCCCATACTCCAACTTCACTCAAATCCTGGAGTATGACAGCGGCGCCACAGCGAGCTACCACTCTCTGCAGGCCACCGTCCAGCGGCACATGGCGAATGGGCTCCAGGCGCAGTCCAGCTTTACCTGGCAGAAGACCATCGACGTGTCCAGCTTCGCCGACATTGCCGGCGAAACAAGCGGGATGAACAATCCCAAGAACCTGCACTGGAGCAAGGGCCTCTCCAATGCACATATCCCCTTCACCTGGACCAGCAACTTCATTTACCACAGTCCAGAGCTGAAGGGCCAGAGCCTTGTGGTCCGCGAAATGGTGGGAGGTTGGGAGGTAAGCCCAATCCTCACCTGGCAGTCGGGCACGCCGTTTAGCCTCGGTCCTGGTAACAGCAATGTTGCCTATGGCGAGCTGAATAAGGGCGACGGCTGCTTCGATGGCTGCAGCAGCGACCGCCCCGACCGCATTCCTGGAGTGCCTCTCAAGGTTCGCCAGGGCGGACGGTCCCACTGGACGAGGCAGTACTTCAACACGGCTGCGTTTACCACCCGTCACGACGGAACCTTCGGCACCAGCGGACGCAACATCATCCAGGGCCCCCCGGGCTTCAACACCGACGCGTCGCTGATGAAGAACTGGTCGATCCTTGAAAAGTACCAGCTTCAGTTCCGCTTCGAGCTCTACAACGCTTTCAACCACCCGATCATGGGCAATCCGGATGCCAGTCCACCTTCAGGCTCTGGACCTCTGGGCGGCGGGGACGGATGCGCTGGAGAAATCAACTGCGGCAACAACGGCTTCGGCAGCCCGACCAACGGCACGCGTTATGGCCAGGCCGCTCTGAAACTTACCTTCTAACTGGCACTTTAAGGCCCGGGCGGCATAGTTTGCTGCCCGGGCTTTTCTTTTGCGGACGCGGGCGGATGCCGCGCCCTGCGCATGCGAAAACGAGTAAGATAACGATGTGATCGACTACAGCAGTTTCGGAATTGGTGTAGACCGAATGCACTCAGCCAAGTGGCATTTTCATCAAGAAAATGCCACCTTTCAATGCTCTCAAAAAGTCTACGTTAATTCCGAAACTGCTCTAAAATATTGAGCGGAAGAGGGTCACAGCTCGAGCGTGGCGCCGGGAGAATCAAATTGCTCGAACTTAGCTCACAAACCCCGCAAAAACCAATACGCGCGCTGCTGGCAATGGCCGCAATTCTGGCCATTTTCTTGACCCTGTTCCTGTCCCTGCCATTGCGGAACAATGTATTGGGCCAGGAAACGGCCGCGGCGCCGCTGTGGCCGATTTCCATCGACTACCCTGAAGACGGCTCTATATTCCCTCCCGGGATCACCCCCCCAACGTTTCTTTGGCGCGATGCAGCCGCAACTTCGTGGCACATCGACGTCACGTTCACAGATGGGGCTCCCCCCATTCACTTCATTACTTCAGGGGAACGGCTGCGCATTGGCCCCATCGATCGCGATTGCATCTCCGGCACAAATGAGCTGCCGAAGCTCACTCCGCGAGAGGCGGCGGCGTGGGCGTGGACACCATCCGCAGCTACATGGGCCAGGATCCAGACGGACTCTCAAAAGTTGCCGGCAACCGTGACGATCACCGGGTACGGAAGCGCTCAATCGCCCTCATCTCAGTCGCAGATAACCCTCACAACTTCAAAGGACCCGGTGGGAGCACTCATCTTTTATCGCGATGTGCCCCTGATGCCGTCAGCAGGAGCAAACGGAACCGTACAGCCTTTGGCGCCTTCGGCAATTCACCTGATTCATTGGCGTGTTCGCGACATTACCCAGCCCGAAAGCCACACCGTCCTCAAAGATATGCCGACCTGCGCCAATTGCCATTCGTTTTCCATGGACGGAAAGACGATGGGCATTGATGTCGATGGCCCGTCCAACGATAAGGGCCTCTATGCCGTTGTGTCTGTGCGGCCCCACACCGTGATCGAGAACAAGGACGTGGTGCAGTGGAACAAGGATGGCCAGCCCGGCCTCTCGCGAGTTGGATTCATGTCGCAGGTTTCTCCGGACGGCCGATACGTGATAAGCACGTTCTCCCCGCCCTCCCTTGACGTTCCGAGAAGTTACTTCATCACAAACTTCAAAGACTACCGGTTTCTCCAGGTTTTTTATCCAACCCGCGGGATCCTTGAATGGTACAGCCGAGCAACCGGGAAACGCCAGCCCCTGCCCGGCGCCGACGATCCCCAGTATGTGCAAACTGATGGAGTCTGGAGTCCCGACGGCAAGTATATTGTGTTCGCGCGCGCCATGGCGAAGGACCCGCATCCGGAAGGTCAAAAGCCCGCGATTCATGCCAACGATCCCAATGAGACTCCCATCCAATACGATCTTTACCGGGTGCCATTCAATGAAGGCCGGGGTGGAGTGCCCGAGCCCATCGCCGGAGCTTCGCAAAATGGAATGAGCAATAACTTCCCCAAGGTTTCGCCGGATGGGCGCTGGATCGTCTTTGTACAATGCCACAACGGGCAACTCATGCGCCCTGACAGCCAGCTCTACATCGTCCCATTTGAGGGAGGCCAGGCGCGGCGCTTGCGGGCCAATACCCAGCTAATGAACTCCTGGCACAGCTTCTCGCCAAACGGCCGCTGGCTGGTCTTTTCATCGAAAGCCAGGTCGCCGTACACGCAGATGTATCTTACGCATTTCGACGCCGATGGGAACGACAGTCCGGCTATCCTTATCGACAACGCAACGGCTGCAAATCGGGCAGTCAACCTTCCGGAGTTCGTCAACATCCGCAGCGGAGGGATGCTGGACATTCAGGTGCCCGCCGTTGATCTATACAAGTTGATATCGCAGGCGATGGATTTGGAGGGAGAGGGGAAGAACAGCGAGGCGCTTGCGCTTTGGAGAAAGGCTGTTGCACTTGATCCCAATGACGCCCGCGTTCAAAATGGACTCGGGCTCTCCCTCTACATCCAGGGAGACGTCCAGGAGTCATTCAACCACCTGCGGCAGGCAATTCGCATCAATCCCGACTTTATTGAGAGCCGGTTAAACCTCGGCAAGTTCCTGGTTGAGCAAGGCCGTCCCGAGGAGGCTCTGCCGGACCTCCAATACATTCTTCAAATCAAGCCGCAGTTTGCGCCTGGCGAGGAGGCCATGGCAGCGGCGCTTCAGTCCTCAGGCGAAAGCGCTCAAGCACTTGTCCACTGGCGAAAGGCGCTGACGCTGGAACCTGAGCGCATCAGCGCACTATCCGGGACGGCGTGGTTGCTGGCGACTGCTCCGGATGCGAGTATTCGAAACGGCACAGAGGCGGTTGCGCTGGCTGAAAAAGCCAACGAAATTGCAAAGGGCCAGAGTCCGGACGTGCTCGACACTCTGGCGGCGGCTTATGCTGAGACCGGGGATTTTGTAAAGGCGCGGGCAACCGCCAGTCGTGCGCTGGATCTGGCCGTGGCGCAAAAGAATAAAGCACTGTCCACTGCAATTCGAGATCGAATTGTGCTTTATACCGATGGCAAGCCGTTCCACGATGAACAGGCGTCTGCGGCCAGCACGGGAACAGTCGCTGATACACGATGAAAACAGCCAGGTACAAACTCTGGCTAATCGTATTGGAAGAGCGAGAAATGCGAGATGCCTGTAATGGGAGAGCGCGCTGAATCTGCACGCTACGCCGAAGCAGGCCACGAAAGAAGTAGCACGAAAGCCAGGAAGATTGATTTCAATATAAACACATCACAACCTTGTCATACTGGTGTGCGAACTCAAATGCGGGGCACATGCGATGAGAACTGAAGCTTCGCTGCTTTAAGTCCAAATGCGGAAGCCTCTACTGTGATCGGGCCGGCCGTGGTGGTTGAGCGAATCAATCCGGTGGCAATGCCTGCTTCCGCCCGCATTGGATTGGCAAGGATGCTCGCGTCTCCGATCACCGTGCCTTCCCCGCTCACGGTAAATGTCACCTCGTCGTCGCCATAAGGATAGGTCGTGCCGCGGGCGTCACAGATATGCGCATAGACACGCACCCAATCCGATCCATCGGCAACCATCTCTCGACCACAATCGTCCAGGACCAGTGCAAGCTGTGTGGGCACTCCCGGAGCCTGCAATTCATGGACGGCAACGATTGCGCCTCCCACCAGTCCTTCCGCCTTCACGTTACCGATAGCTGTTCCCGGTTTTGCAATGCCTGTGGCAAATAGCATGGAATGCAACTCACTGAATTGAGAAAGCCGGAATGTAAACGGCGGATGCGGCAAGTGAAATCCAGAGTCGGGTTTCTGCGTGGCAAACTCCTTGCCGTTCTGTGATAAACGCACTTCCTCGCAGTTGCTGAAGACCATAACCGTGACCGGAGATTGGAAGGTTGCGAAGTTGGCGATGTATACCATGGGGCCGCTGCCGATGTTCATTTCCATTTTTTTCAATGGGCGTTGGCTTTGGAACATGTAATAGTCGAACTTTGGCAGCCGAAACAAGTCCAGCGGCGAGCCATAAAAGGGTTGATGGTGGTAACCGCGATAGTAATCAATCCCCGCCCAGAGATCGGCTCCCGCTGCGCGCGCGGTCCCTGGGACGGGAGGAGCGTCCAACTTGGCATAGATTGCATCGAGATCTTCGAGATGCCGTGCCGACTGGGTTAGCATCGCAGTTTCGCCCCACTCCCTCGCCACGCGCACGCTTCCTTGCTGGTCTGTCCAGTTATCGACTTGATCGCCCCACTCGCGAATCCACAACGGCTTGCTGCCGTTGTTTCGCGAGTACTCCACATCCCATCCGTCAAAGCCGGCTACCGGTTTACCCACACGGTCACCGGCGGCATAGCAGCCTTCGACAGGGAACTCTTCGTGAACGAT
>JBEKWT010000042.1:0-13324 GCA_049512795.1 Occallatibacter sp. | reverse complement strand
CCCCACGCCGCCCATGCTCTCCGCACCATGCATGCCCTCGGCGTCCTCGAGATGCTCATCCCCGAATTCCACGGCATCGACGCGCTCGTCATCCGCGACAGCTATCACCGCTACACCGTCGACGAGCACACCTTCCTGGTCATCGACAACGTCCACGGACTGCGCACGCCCTCGAGCGAACACGAACAGCGCCTCGCCCAGTTGTTGCCGGAGATCGACCGCCTCGACCTCTTCTTCCTCGCTTTGCTCCTGCACGATACCGGCAAAGGCCGCCGAGCCGGCGAGCACGCGCAGCAAAGTGTCGAACTGGCCGACAGCTTTCTCGCCCGCCTCGACTTCGATGCCGAAGAGCGCGAGTCCATCCTCAAGCTCATTCGCCTGCATCTTGAAATGTCCGCGGCCATGCGCCGCGACATCTTCGACCTCGACAACGTCCACGCTTTCGCCGACAAAATCGGCAGCCCGCAGTTGCTCAAGATGCTCACCATCATGACCTTCGCGGACATCAAGGCCGTCAACCCCGACGCGCTCACCCCGTGGAAGGCCGAGAACCTCTGGCAGTTCTACATGTCCACCTCAAACTTCATGGACCGCTCGGTCGACGAGGCGCGCTACCACGCCGCCATCGATCCCACCCTCCTCAACCGCATCCGCTCCATGGTTCCGGCCGCGCAGCACAACGAGCTCAGGCAATTCCTCGAGGGCCTTCCGCAGCGCTATCTGCAAACCCGCCTGCCCGAGCAGATTCGCAATCACTTTCTTATGGCGCTCAACCTCGACAAGGACAACGTTCAGCTCGATCTGCGCCCCAGCCGCCAGCTCTACGACCTCACCGTCATCACCCGCGATCGCACCCGCCTCTTTGCCGACGTGGCCGGCGTTCTCAGCTCTTGGGGCATGAACATCGTTCGCGCCGGCGCTTACTCCAACGACGCGGGCGTCATTGTCGATAGCTTTCAGTTCACTGATATCTTCCGCACCATCGAGCTCAACCCCACCGAGAAGGACCGCTTCCTCGCGAGCGTTCACGAAGTCGTGGCGCAAAAAGTCTCCGTCGAGCAACTGCTCGCGGCGCGCCGCCATCTCAACCGCCCCGGCAACTACAAGCTCGACGTGCCCACCAAGCTCGAGTTCGACTCCGAATCCTCCTCGCACTCCACATTGCTTCAGGTCGTCGCGCAGGACATGCCCGGCCTCCTCCGCCAGATCGCTCTCACCCTCGCGACTCACCAGTGCAATATCAAGGTCGCGCTCATCGATACTGAAGGCGAAACCGCCATCGACGTCTTCTACCTCACCAGCCACGAAGAAAAACTCTCGCTCGATGCGCAGCAAACTCTCTCGGACGACCTCACCAAAGCCCTCGACGCCATGCGCCTCCCGGCCTAGCGCATGCCATCATCTCTTAAAACAAAGACCTCTGGAAAAACAGTCACTCCCTTGAGACTTTTTCCGCAGCCTGTGAAGCCCCTGAGGGACGCCACCATAAACCGAGCCCGCTAACTCCCCAACTTCACTTGCTCCGCTATAATTAAATCCATGAAGCAGCCCGCCAGCGATTGCGCTATCATCGCCGCCCGCGCGGCTGCGGCGGCTCGCGCCGCCTAGACTCCTGCGTCACCTCATCGAAAACCAGTGAACAGCATACAGTGAACAGTGATCAGGGTCCGTGCGCGACCGTCTTCTTTCTCGCAACCCGACCTGCTCACTCCTTCACTCGTTCACTCTCTCACTTGCTCTTTCACCTGTTCGCCCTTTGACTCGTTCACTTGTTCACCCCATCACTTTTTTCACCAGTTCACGCTTTTGATCCCCGGCTTCCTGCTCCGTTCGCGCCGCTAACTCCGCTAACGTCACTGCCTATACACTGGAGTCATCATGGACGAGTTTTCCCGCATTCAGCGCCTTCCCGCCTACGTCTTCAACATCACCGGTGAAATGAAGATGGCCGCGCGCCGCCGTGGCGAAGACATCATCGACTTCGGCATGGGCAACCCCGACGGCGCCACGCCGGCCCATATAGTAGATAAGCTCATCGAGGCGGTCAGGAAGCCCACCACCCATCGCTACTCCGTCTCGCGCGGCCTGCCCCGCCTGCGCAAGGCCGTCTGCAACTGGTATAAGACGCGCTACGACGTCGATCTCGACGCGGACTCCGAGGCGATTGTCACCATCGGCTCCAAGGAAGGCATCGCCCACCTCTGTCTCGCCATTCTCGACTCGCGCGACACCGTCCTCGTTCCCAACCCCAGCTACCCCATCCATATTTACGGCCCGGTCATCGCCGGCGCTCACATCGTCAGTGTCCCCGTCCACAACCAGGAAAGTTTCCTCGCGCAACTCGAAGAAATCATTCCGCGCATGACGCCGCGCCCCAAGGCCCTCATCGTCAACTTCCCCTCGAACCCGACGACGGAGTGTGTCGAACTGCCTTTCCTCGCGCGCCTCGTCGCTCTCGCCCGCGAGCACGGCTTCTATCTCATTCAGGACCTCGCCTACGCCGACATCGCCTTCGACGGTTACAAGCCGCCCAGCGTCATGCAGGTTCCTGGGGCCAAAGAGGTCGCCGTCGAGTTCTTCACGCTCTCCAAGTCCTACAACATGCCCGGCTGGCGTGTCGGCTTCATGGTCGGCAATCAGCGCCTGGTCGGCGCGCTCGCCCGCCTCAAAAGTTATTTTGACTACGGCACCTTCACGCCCATTCAGGTAGCAGCCATCGCCGCACTTGAGGGCCCTCAGGAGTGTGTCGCGCAAATTTGCGATAACTACCGCCGCCGCCGCGACGTCCTCGTCGAAGGCCTCAACAAAGCCGGCTGGTCCGTGGCCAAGCCCCGAGCGACCATGTTCGTCTGGGCCCAGATCCCGGAGCCCTACCGCGACCTCAAGTCGCTAGAGTTCTCAAAGTTGCTGCTAACCGAAGCCAAAACCGCCGTCTCACCCGGCATCGGCTTCGGCGACTACGGCGACAATCACGTCCGCTTCGCCCTGATCGAGAACGAAGAACGCACCCGCCAGGCGCTGCGCGGAATCAAGGCCATGCTGGCCAAAGGCGTTGTGCATGCCGGCGACTGACCCGGTCCCCGAGATTAACGATTGCTGGGCGGCCACATTTGGAAGCGGTGCCCCATCCCGACCCCGCTAAGGCAAGTTCACACCGCTTCACAAATTCTCTTTCTTTTCTCGACTCCCGCAGTATAGCCTTAAGCCCGCTCTCCTTGGCCCAAGCTGAGCCTCACGGGTCAAGCAATCTCAACAATCGAACTTTCCCCGAGCGAACATTCACCAAAAAGGAGAAATCATGAAATTCATGGTCGTATGGAAGACCGTCCCCGGTAAATACAAAACTGCCGTCGGCCAGTTTCTGAAAACGGGTGGTCCGGCGCCCAAAGGAGCCAAAACACTCGGCCGCTGGCACGTTCCAGGATCAATTCTCGGCTGGCACCTCATTGAAGCGAGTGACCCAGCCGCTCTTGCCGAGCACGCCGCCGAATGGGCCGACGTTCTGGAGCTCGAAATCTATCCCGTCATCGAGGACGCCGCCGCCGGAGCCGCCGCCAAGAAGGTCTTCGGCAAATAACCCCGTAAGAAAATAGCCCGGCAAATGAATGCTCCATCCCGGCTCTGCCTGGATGGGGTCTTTGCGTGTCTAGGTAGTTGGGCCAGACCAGGAGATTTGTTGGCGTCCCCGACGGGATTTGAACCCGTGTTATCGCCGTGAAAGGGCGGTGTCCTAGGCCGGGCTAGACGACGGGGACGGCTGGTAGAGCAGAGCGCAGAGGTGAGATTGGCCGCGGGTGCCCTTATCAACGAGGCTATCAACTCAGCAAAAGCGTGTCAAAGATGGCACGTCTGGATCGGCAAAGGCGCCTCAAATGAGAACGGCTGGAGCCGAGCTGCGCTTTCGAGCATCTAAAGGAGCACGTTGCCGCAAGCGCCAATAGAGGGACCGTACGAGCACGTTGGCGCAAGCGCCGACTCCGAGACCGTTAAGAGCGGCGCAGGAACCACAACCGTCACCATCGCGTATCGAAGTTGTGCGCTATCCTCGATGAAGATTGTCATCGAAGCGAACGCTGCAACGGACGGCGCCGCGCTTCTTTTTGTGTCACTTACCCAGATCCGGGTTACGCATTTCTCAGGCGAGAGCCGCAACGATGCGAAACCGGCAACGATTATGGCGGAGACGCTCCAGTGCCTGCCCGCCCCACGAGTCCATCGCAGAGCGCGGCGGTCATGGTAGCCACGCGGCGGTCACGGTAGCCAGAGGAAGAATCGAGTGACCCAGATCAGATTCCAGTGCATTTATACGATAAGTTTCGTGATCCTGGCGGGATTGGCGGCTACTGGCTGCCAGAAAAAGCCCGCAGCGGGGGACGGCGGGCCGCAAATGCAGGCCTTGCCGGTGCAGACGGTGACGGTGACGATGGCGCCGGTGGCGCAAAGCAGCGAGTATGTTGCCACCATCAAGTCGCGCCGGTCGACCCAGTTGCTGCCGCAGGTGAGCGGACAGCTGACGGATATTCGAGTCCACTCCGGCGATCAGGTGAAGGCCGGCCAGCTGCTGATGGAGATCGATGCACGCCAACAACGGGCTACGGTGGACTCGCTGCGCGCAACCGAACAGCAGAAGAAAGCGCTGGACGACTACGACACGGTCGAGGTGGACCGGCAACGGAAGCTGTTTGACGCGGGCGTGACCAGCCGCGACGCGTACGAGCAGGCGCAGCAGGCTTTTCAAAACGCGAAGGCGGACTATCAGTCGGCAGTGGAAGCGCGCAAGGCCGGGGAACAATTGCTCGGCTACTATGCCATCCGTGCGCCATTCGATGGAGTCGTGGGCGACATTCCGGTCCACGTTGGCGACTACGTCTCCCAGAATCAGTCGCCGGCTACGATTCTGACGACAATCGACGACAACAGCCATCTTGAGGCGTATATCTACATTCCCACCGAGCGCGCGGGCGAGGTGCACCAGGGGCTGGCAGTGAACCTGACGGACAACAGCGGCAAAGTGCTGGAGAAGACGCGGATCGATTTCGTTTCTTCGGAGGTGGACAGCACGCTGCAAGGAATTCTGGTGAAGGCTCCAGTGCAGGCGGGGCCGGAAGGGCTGCGCAATGCGCAGATCGTCAAGGCCGACGTTATCTGGAGCACAAAGCCGATGGCGGTAGTTCCAGTGCTGGCAGTGACACGGCAGGGTGAAGAGAGTTTCGTGTTCGTGGTGCTGAAGCAAAATGGAATGGCTGTGGCGCACCGCACTTCGGTTGTGCTGGGCGACACGGTGGGGAACAACTACTCCATTGCTTCAGGACTTAACGCGGGCGACAGTGTGATCGTGTCAGCAACACAGTTTTTGGTGGATGGCATGCCCGTGATGCCGATGGGCGGGCCGCCGCCAGCGCCGCCGTCGCAAGGCCAACCGAGCGGACCTCACGCGAAAGCAGAGGGAACGAAAGCGGAGAGCGGCGGAGCACCCCGCAAGGCAGCTTACCATCCTCATCACAAAAAGCATCACAGGGCCCGGGCAAGGAAGAGCAAACATACGCAGCCCGCGACGGTTTCGTAGGAAAGAGGGCTCATAAGTGTTTGTCGACTTCTTCATTCATCGCCCGGTCTTCGCCACGGTTTGCGCCCTGCTGATCATTCTTGCGGGAGCCATCTGCATTCCCAATCTTCCGGTGGCCATGTATCCCTCGCTGGCGCCGCCAGTGGTGTCGGTTTCCGCGAATTACGTGGGCGCCGACGCGGAGACGGTGGAGAAGGCCGTTACGATTCCCCTGGAAGAAGCGATCAATGGCGTGGAGGGGATGCGCTACATCAGCTCGGCGAGCACGAATAGCGGCAGCACCGAGATCGACATCACCTTCCAGACGGGATACAACCTGGACATCGCGGCAGTGGACGTGCAGAACCGCGTGGCCAGCGTGGAAGGCCGCCTACCGGGCGAGGTGGTTTCGACGGGCATCGACGTTTTGAAATCCAACTTCAACTTCGTCTTTGGCGCCGGATTCTATACGCTCGACGGCCGCTACTCAGACGAATACATTTCCAACTATCTGGACATCTACGTCGTCGACGCGCTCAAGCGAGTGCCGGGCGTGGGCGATGTGGTCGCCTTTAGCCCGCGCAAGTATGCCATGCGCGTGTGGCTCGATCCAGTGCGTCTGGCCGCCCGCGGCCTAACTGCAACCGACGTGGTGAACGCGCTCGAGGAGCAGAACGTCGAGGTTCCGGCGGGACAGCTCGGGCAGCCGCCCGCCGACTCAAAGCAGGCTTACCAGATTCCCGTGCGCGTCGTGGGGCGGCTTACCAGTCCGGAAGAGTTCGACAACATTATTGTCAAGAATTCGCCCAACGGCCTGGTGCTGCTGAAGGACGTGGGGCATGCGGAGGTGGGCGCCGAAAGTTATGGCACCGGGCTTAAGTACCAAGGCCATAGCGCGATGGGCCTGGGAGTGGAGCAACTGTCGAACGCGAACTCCCTCGAAGTTGACCGCAACGCGAAGGCCGCCCTGGAACAGCTCTCAAAGAGCTTCCCGCCCGGACTCCACTACGCAATTGCTTTCGACTCCACCACGGCGGTGGGCAAATCGATTCGCGAAGTACTTATCACGCTGGCCATAGCCGTCGTTATCGTCATCACGGTCATTTTTCTGTTTCTGCTCGATTGGCGCGCCACCATCATTCCTGCCGTCACCATTCCCGTTTCGCTTATTGGGACGTTCGCGTTCATCCGGATCTTCAATTTCTCCATCAATTCGCTCACGCTGTTCGGCATAACGCTGGCCACAGGCCTGGTTGTCGATGACGCAATTGTGGTCATCGAAAATGTGCAGCGCCACATTCACATGGAACACTCCAAAGCACGCGAGGCCACTTCGCGCGCCATGAAAGAGGTTACCAGCGCGGTCATCGCCACTTCGCTGGTGCTAATCGCCGTATTCGTGCCGGTCTCGTTCTTCCCCGGCACTACCGGCATTCTCTATCGCCAGTTCTCGCTTACGATCGCATTTTCCATCGCCATCTCGGCGTTCAATGCGCTTACGCTTTCGCCAGCGTTATCGGCGCTTTTCCTGAGGGGAGAAGAGGCTCGCCCCCGCCAGCTGGATTTTCTCCACATTCGGCTGGTCTCGCGCGCCTTCGCGGCTTTCATTCACGGCGCCGACGCTTTCGTCAGTTGGCTGGCCAGCACGTACGCGCGCATCATTCATGTCGCGCTGCAACTGCGCTATATTCTCCTGCTGGTTTTCTTCGCCGGGCTGGCCGCAACGGTGTGGATCTACCGCGTGGTTCCGACGGGCTTCATTCCGCAAGAAGACCAAGGCTACTTCATGGTGATTGTGCAGGCACCACCGGGCTCCTCGCTGGCCTACACCACGGCGCTGGCCGACGAAGGAGCCGCTATCATTGCGCAGAATCCCCACGTCGGCGGATTATTCTCCATTTTGGGCTTCAGCTTTGCCGGGAGCGCGTCCAACGCGGGCATGATGTTTGTGAACACCAACACAACGAATGAGCACGGCGAAAAAGCCTACTCGACGGCTGACATCATCAAGGATATTTCGCCCAAATTGCAAATGCTCCTGTTCGCGCCTAATGGCGGCCTGGTTCAGCCATTCGAGCCTCCCGCCGTGGAGGGCGTGGGCAGCCTGGGCGGATTCCAGTTTATGCTCCAGGATCAGGGCGGTAACACGCTTGCCGACCTGGACCGTACCGCGCACGCGATCGTGGGGGCAGGCGCCGCAAACAAAGATTTGACCGGCCTATTCACGTCCTTCTCTGCGAACGATCCACAAGAGTTGGTGACGATCGACCGCGAGAAGGCAAAAGCGATGGGAGTCTCCATCACGCAGATCGCAACCACGCTCAACGTCTTCATGGGCTCGGAGTACGTCAACGACTTCGACTACAACAGCCGCACCTATCGCGTTTATGTGGAAGCCGACCAGCCTTTCCGCATGAAGGCCAGCGACCTGCACAGCTACTACGTGCGCTCCGATTCCGGCCAGATGGTCCCGCTCGACAATCTGGTTACGGTCGCCGATGGCGCGGGACCGCCGGTGATTACGCACTACAATCTCTTTCGCGCGGTGGAGATCGACGGGTCGGCCGCTCCCGGCGTCAGCTCCGGGCAGGCACTCCAAAGCATGGAAAAGCTGGCCACAGACAACATGATGCACGGCATGAGCTACGAGTGGACGGGCCTCACACTCGACGAACTCGAATCCAGCGGCAAGGCTCTCGTCATTTTCGGGCTGGGCATTCTGGTTGTCTACCTGACGCTTTCAGCGCAATACGAAAGCTTCGCGTTGCCGTTCATTATTCTGCTGGCCGTTCCGATGGCGGTGCTGGGCGCGCTGGGGCTGATTTCGCTGCGAGGACTGGCCAACGACGTCTATTGCCAGATCGGCCTGGTGATGCTGATCGGACTTTCGGCGAAGAACTCGATTCTAATCGTCGAGTTTGCCGAACAGTTGCGGCGCAAGGGCCGAACCATCGCTGAAGCAGCAATCGAAGCCGCCGAGTTGCGCCTGCGGCCGATTCTGATGACCTCGTTCGCATTCATCATGGGCGTTCTACCGCTAGTGTTCGCCACTGGAGCGGGCGCGCTCGGCCGCCGGTCAGTGGGAACAACAATCGTCGGCGGAATGTTGCTCTCCACAGTGCTTAATCTCGTATTTATTCCTGTCCTCTATGTGATCCTGAGCCGCTTGCTCAGGCGCGGCGATGTGGAGCAGGCGCAGGCGGAAGGATAGCGCGCCGGTTTACGGCTGCTTGATCACTTGCACCGGTCCCACCTGCGTGGCCGTGGCCGTGTAGAGATGGCAGCTGTCCGCGGTTTCCTTGAAACGGAAATACGGGTGAAGGAAGAGCGCGGCCCGGGCATCGCCTGAGCCTTCGGCCAAATCGGTGAGCCAGACGCCATCGGGGCGCGGCTGATTATGGATGTGCAGCCACAGGCCCTTGTGCACATTGGCCACCAGCCCGCCGCCGATTTTCAAATCCGCGACTGAAGTCACGTTAATATCGATGAGTTCGCCTGTCTGCTCGTCAATGGAAACCTTGCCCTGCATCACCTGGGCCAGATGCTGGTTCAGATTTTTCGCCTCGAACTTCGGGTTCGGCACGATGTCGTAAAAAAGCACGCTATGGCCGTCCACATTATCGCGGCGCCCGTTGGCGAGCATCATGGCTTCCATAAAATCTTCGAGCTCCTGGTTGTTCTTGTCTTCTTCCTTCTGAGCGTTGGCCTGGTCGCTGTATTTCAGCGTCTCCTTCATCACATGGTCGTCCTGCTTATGCTGGTCGTCGGCGGATAGATCCTTGCCGTCCTTCTGGAGGGTGCGCTCGATGGGAACGCCGTTGACATAGAACAGATCCGACACAACCGAAGTGTCTTTTTTGGTGTTGCCTTTGCCGTCGGTCTCAATGGTCCGGTCGTTAATGCGGCAATCGTATTTTTCCCGCTCGGCGGCCAGTTTGCGCTCGTTGGCAAGCGCCCGCTGCAAAAGCTCGTTGGCATTGGGCAACGGCGCATTGGGAGCGGGTTTGGGGGTTTGCGCGGCGCTGGCACACCTTCCGATGAAGAGAACGGCGGCGGCGGCGAATAGAAGAATGGCGGCGCTACGACTCATGGGAGGGTAATCGAACGGCTTGCTTATGTTGGACGTGCTGGCGCGCTGTTTCGGCGGAAATTTTCTATGGTCCCACTGGCAACGCAGGCATTGCGCCTTGCGTCTTTGCTCCAGCCACCACCGCATCCAGGTGATCGAGCACTTCGGCGACGGTCATGGTGTAGATCTCGCGCCGTGAGTCGTAGCCTTCCTCGACCAGTTGCTTCAAATATCGCCCGGCTATTTGCGCCGCCAGTTGGTCGGTGATCACCTTGCCTGAGCGCTTCTTCTGCTCCACCCAGGCGGTCGACGGCAACGCGATCCACATGGGGCGGCCGTTCACGTCGAAACGTATGTCCACGGCGTCGGCGTGGCGCGTGGCGATGGCCACAATCGTTCCCTTCCAGCGGCAATGTAGATCTTCGCCGCTCCATCTGTCGGTGACGTGGAAGTCCTCGTACATGCATTAAGCGTATCGTTCCGGCGGTGCGGCGGCAAGCGCGCAGCGCTCTTTCGCAAAAGAGTACGGTCCCGCGGCATCCGTGCCGCGGTGGACTCTGCTCGAAGTGCGCTGATACACTAGTTGGGTTGCAGTGGCGCTATTTTCTTCTGTTCAGACCCGCCTGCACGCCTACCGGCAAAGGACAAGAAAGACTCCGTGGATACTCGAACCCGTCACGCCCTGAAAAAGGACAAATTTGCACAAGCTGCCGCAAGCAGCGCCAGTTGGATCGGCGAGCACCAGGCCGCCGCTGTGCGCTGGAGCATCGGCATTGGAATCGTTGTGATTCTGGCCATCGGCGGACTGATTTTCTGGAACATTCGATCGTCGGCTGCAAACGCCGCGCTGGGCGCAGCAATGGACGTGTACACAACACCTCTGGCCACCCCGGGTGCCCCACCTGAAGCCGGCTCGTATACCACAGCCTCCGCGCGTGCTACGGAAGCCAATCGCGAGTTTGTGGCGATCGCTCACGACTACGGCTGGCTGGCCGAAGGGACCAAAGCGCACTATTTTGCGGGCGTTACCTACGAGGAGCTGGGCCAGAACGGGAAGGCCGAGACTGAGTTGAAGACGGCTGCTGGTTCGTGGGATCGGAATGTGGCCAACCTGGCAAAGCTGGCACTGGCCGGACTCTACCGGCAGACGTCCCACGACAACGATGCGATCGCGCTCTACAACGAGATCGTTGCCAAGCCTTCCGCTACGGTGTCAACCAGCGTTGCCCAGCTCGACCTGGCCGACCTGTACGTCTCTGAGGGCAAGCAGGACATGGCCCGCGCGTTGTGGGCCAAGGTGAAGGACGCGGACAAGGATGGCGCGGCGGGTCAGATCGCAACCGAGAAGCTCGCCGCCAAGTAGGCGCGCGCCGGCGGTAGGTCCGGCAATCCGTGGGGCCTTCTTCTGGAGCCTTTTTTCGTGATCCCGGAGAAGCGGTCGAGCGGATCTGAGCATTTTCTTCTCTGGCTGCGTCTGGTGATTGATGAGTACCAGCCAGGCCATTGTCGCAGGGTGGATGGAGAGTCCCACGAGCGCGGTGAATGACGAAGCCCGCCGGCGCGCGGAAGATGAAGCGCTTGCCGCGCTGGTCGACCAGTATGCCGGGGCCCTGTACCGCGTAGCCTTTTCCGTTCTCCGCAATCAAGCCGACGCCGAAGATGCCGTGCAGGAGACGTTTGTGCGGGTCCTGCGCCATCGCGATTCCCTGGGCGAAGTGAGGGATCATCGTGTCTGGCTGATTCGCATTGTTTGGAACATTGTGCTCGACCGCAAGCGGCGGGCCAAGACGCGGCCTGAAACGGACGATGTGGCCGAGCTGGCGCGGGTGCTGCCGTCGACTGGCCTTTCCGCAGAGGAGATCGCAGCGGCGGCGCAGCATCACGCTCATGTGCTGGCCTGCGTTGACCAACTGCCCGCCAAGGAGCGACAGGTGCTGATGCTTTCTGCCTTTGAAGAGCTCACCAGCGTGGAGATCGCTTCCGTGCTGGGGATTAGCGAGTCCAGTGTTCGCTCAAGGCTGTTCCGGGCACGGAACCTGATGGCCGGCCTGCTCGAACACGAGAGGAGTTTGCGATGAATTCGAACCCTCACAATCCGACGACTTCTGAATCCGGGTCTGCTTCCGCATTTAGTCCGGCGGAAGAGACTCTGCGGCTGATCGCGAACTTGCCCGCGCCTGAGGGTCTTGAAGATCATGTGCACGCGGCACTGCGCGCTGCGCCGCGCGGCGGGCGTGTTCTGGCGTGGCCGCGAGCCATTCGTCCAGAGAGTAGCTGGATGCGCTCGGCGGCAGCGGCGGCCATCGTATTTGTGGTGGCTGGCGGAGGCTGGGGCGTTTACACGCGCGTGGAGCAGAGTCAGACGCCGAAAGTGACCGTGATGCCGGCGCGAATGCCGGCGCCAGGAGGGTTCTCGGGAGCAGGCTTGAAGCGCACGCCGCTGACGCTGCCTGGACCTGCCGCGCCGCAGCCTGTTAAGACGAGCGAACCCGCAAAGGCTGACGAATCTCCAAGAGCAAATCTGGCGCAGCCCAAAACAGTGAAGAAGCCACTGAACCGTCCGAAGACCACGTCGACTTCTGGAATGGGCGAGGGCTCGACGCAGCCAGACGCGTCGAAGTAAGCCCCTCGCTCCCTGCCCTAAGCGTCTTTGACGATCGCGCGGATGAGCATGCCGAGCAGCGCCAGCACGACCGCGCCCCAGAAGGCTGGGCCGAAGCCGTTGACGTGGAAGCCCGGGACAACGGCCGAGGCCAAAAGAATCATGATGCCGTTGATGACGAGCAGAAAGATTCCCAGCGTGACAATACTGAAGGGAATGGTAATGATCTTCAAGAACAGCCCGATTGTTGCGTTCAGCAGCCCGATGACCACTGCGGCGATCAGCGCCGGAAGCAAGCCATTGACGTGAAATCCGGGCACAAGATGAGAGACAACAAGTAGCGCGATGGCGCTGAGCAGCCAAATCAAAAGGAGCCTCATTCGGTCTTCCTCCGGCGAAGTCTTAGGAGCCTAGAGCTTCACCTTTATTCTGAAGCATTCACCCTATCGATGCTGCCCGCCAGCCTGCAAGTTGCTTGCACTGCATTCTTCGAGAAGGCTCGGTCTTCCGAAGTTTTAATTCGGCGTTACATGGTCGGCGTTTTTTAGGCCCGGCGTTTTAGACCCGCTGTTCTAAATTAGATTCATGTTTGCGCGGCGACTGAGTGTGAATCGAATTGACGCCGCGGGCGGGCGCCATGCCTGCCCGATCCGGCAGATCGATAACTTCGCCATGCGGAACTTCACCAACGATGCGGTTTTCGACGATACGTTTCCCGCCGGCGATGGAGTTCTGGAAGCGGGAAACCGCGTTCCGCTCGATCGGCTGCGAGATGCGATGGAAGATTGGTTTCGGCGCAAAGGGTACCTGAAGGCCGAGGAGAGGCTCGAGGTGGTCGAGGAACTCAAAGACAGTGGTTAGTGGTTGGTGATCCGAGCAGCGAAACAGCGCTGTTTGCGTAGCTTGCACAATTAGCAAAAGGCGGGCCGACGCGAGATCTCAAAATCAAAAAATAATCAAAAACGGGGCTGTGAGACCAAACGACAAAAGCGGAACTGTGAAACTGTGAAACTGTGGACGCAAGCTGTTGATTCTAAAGGCTCCACAGTTTCACAGTTTCACAGTTTCACAAAACGGCATGGGGGGTGGGGTCTCGAAAAGGGCGGGG
>JBEKWT010000041.1:0-13357 GCA_049512795.1 Occallatibacter sp. | reverse complement strand
ACGCTCCTTGCCGTGAGCATCAGCGAGCTGTTCGAAAGATTTCATTACAAGCTGGTGGCGGGAGTGGTGAATCGACCGGCCTGACCACATTCTGCCGGCATCGCCGGCTGCGACTGCAACCCCGGCTCGCCGACCGCATTTGAGCATGACATTCTCAGCCAACAAGGCGCGAAGTGAGCTGGTGAGGCAGAAGTTCATAGCAAAAGTCAACGTCCCGAACCGCAGGTCCTTCGACTCATTTTGGCGAAAAACACGCCAAAATTCGCTCAGGATGACAGCTTATTTGTTATGCGAACTTCAGACTTATGACACACGAAAGCCGCCTCGAAGGGCGGCTTTCTGCGTTGAAATGGTTGGCCTAAGTTGCCGATGCGTTGGTGTTAATTGAAGATTGCGCCGACGGTGTCGTCAAAGGTGAGCGTGACCTGGCAAGTGTTTGGACCGGCCGCGGTAACGGCTGAGGTTGGTACGCAGTTGTAGGACCATCCGCCAAAGGCTCCGGCTCCGGCCGGCGCCGTCAGAGTGATGGTTGAGCCAACGGGGTAGGTTGCCACGCAGACGGAACCGCCCAGTCCCGCGCCAGTGGAGCCGGGGCCGCAGTGGAGCACGTTGGGAGTGCCGGTGGCGGAAGGAGCTGTTACGAGCCAGTTGGCTGTGTTGAGGCCCTCGTTATAGACCGTGAGGGTGGACAGGAGCGAAGACGCCTCTGAACCCGGATAGCATGAGCCGGCGGTTGTGGGTGTAGGCAGAACCAGCGGACAGCTAAAGGTTGCGGTAGCCGTCTGAATCGATCCGGTTTGTACGTCGGTTGCTTCGGCGATAATCGTGGCGCCTCCGTTACCGTAGGCAGTCACAATTCCCGCGTTTGCCCCTCCGCTGGGGACACCGGTTCCGTTGGTGTTGACAGGGAAGACGCTTGGCGCCGAGGTCAGCCACTGCACCGAGTTGGTGAGGTCCCTCACAGTAGGCGTCGTCGAATAGGTTCCGATGGCCAGGAACTGTCCGCTGTCGAGCAAGTTGCCGACTGTGATTGTGCTGGGAATAATCTGGAGCGCAAGCAGCGGTTCGGGTGCGGGCGTGAGTGTGACGCTGACGGTGGAGAAGTTCGAGACGAGCGAACCATCAGGATTCTTCAGCTCCGCGGTGATGGTGCTGGTGCCGAGGCTCACGCCGGTGGCCAGGCCGTTTCCTGAGGCGAGGCCGCTGGTGACTGTGGCGACCGACGGAATGCTCGAAATCCAGGTAATCTGCGGCGAGTTGGTGACGTCTTCTTCGAGTCCGGTTGTGCCTGAAGTGGCAAGCGCGATGAACTGGCCGGTCTGGCCCGAGGCCGAAACATCCTGGGAACCGGGGATGATTGTCACCGCAGTGAATTCTTCCGTAGTTCCACCGAGAACGGTGAAACTTGCGGTGGCGGTGAGCGCGTTGCCGCCGCTCGAGTAAAGCGCGGTGATGGTGGAAGTGCCCTGTCCCAGCGCCGTTGCGAGCCCAGTCGTTGGTCCGATGGTCGCGATCTGCTGGCTGCTCGAAGTCCAGGCCACTGCGTTGGTCAAGTTGACAGTCTGACCAGTTGAAGTGGTCCCGATGGCGAGGAATTGGGCCGTTTGCGCCGGCACGGCAACCGATTGAGCGCCAGGAATGATGGCTAGAGAAACGACAGAAGATCCCGGGGCAACTCCGCCGCCCCCGGATACGGTAAGCGTTGCCGAAGCGGAAACGACGCCCGTATATCCATTCAAGCTTGCGGTGATTGTGGTTGTGCCCGCGGAGACGCCGGTTGCGACGCCAGTGGCACTGACTGTAGCCACACCGGGCACGCTCGAAGTCCAGGTCGCGGAGTCCGTGAGGTCTTGCGTAGTGGAGGGATGGTTGCTCCCATGGCCGAAGACTCCGGTCGCGGTGAACTGTGCAGTTTGGCCGGCCGAGATCGATTGTGTTGTGGGCGATACGGAAAGTGAGACCGCCAATGGATTGGTGCAGCCGGCTATCGGCAGCGCCATAGCGACGAAGAGCAGCACCCGCGACAAAAAAACTCGATCATGCATGGTTGACCTCTGGAGCCTGCAGACTGCTTTGACATTGATCGAAGATCGTCATGGCAGACTCTCGCTGGCCTGTATGCCTTCGACTATAGGCCATGTAATCAGTACACCGCAGTCACACGAAGGTGTTACTTTCGACTTGGCATCAAGACAGTCAATAAGTGCATCAGCATTGACTTTAGCTGCGGATGTGGGCAGCACTTTCGTCACGTCAGCGGCGGCTTAAAGCCGGGCCTCGCGGCAGCAACAAAGCTTCATTGCATGCAGCCTGCCGATTGGCCTTCTCATTTCCGTGCATCTTCTAATGGACGGTTTTGCCGCCGCCGTACCGGAACGGCTACACTTCTCCTTAGAATGGCAATCGCGCGCGACAACACTCCGGATCGTCTTGTGAGCGCGGCGCGCGCCGATGAAGAGCAGAGTTTTGAGCTCAAATTGCGCCCGCGGTGGCTCGGGGAATTCATCGGACAATCAAAAGCCAAGGAACAGCTCGCGATTGCACTCGAGGCAGCCAAGTCACGGGGTGAGGCGCTGGACCATGTGCTGCTTTTCGGCCCTCCGGGATTAGGCAAGACCACGCTGGCCACCATCATTGCCAACGAACTCGACGTGGGTTTTCAGCAGACCTCAGGGCCGGCGCTGGTGATCCAGGGCGACCTGACCGCGGTGCTGACCAATCTGCGCGAGCGCCAGGTGCTTTTCCTCGACGAAATCCACCGCCTTCAGCCGGTGCTTGAAGAAAAGCTCTATACCGCGCTCGAAGATTACAAGCTCGACATCATCATCGGGCAAGGGCCGGCGGCGCGCACCCACGTGATGGAGATTCATCCATTCACATTTATCGGCGCGACCACGCGGCCCGGCCTGCTGAGCTCACCGCTGCGCTCGCGGTTCGGCATTTTGCTGCGCCTGGAGTTCTATACGGAGGAGGAATTGCGCGTCATCGTCGTTCGTTCCGCCGAGGTGCTGCAGATTCCGATCGACGCCGATGGGGCGGCGGAGATTGCGCTACGCTCACGCGGGACTCCGCGCATTGCAAACCGATTGCTGCGGCGGGTTCGCGATTACGCGCAGGTGCGCGGAACGGGATCGATCGACCGGCCGACGGCCAATGCAGCGCTGACGATGCTGGAAGTGGACGCGCACGGGTTCGACGAGATCGATCGACGGCTGCTGCTGACGATTATGCAGAAATACGATGGAGGGCCGGTGGGCCTGGGCACGCTGGCTGCGACGCTTGCCGAAGAGGAAGATGCGCTGGAGGAAGTTTATGAGCCGTTCCTGATTCAGATCGGGTTTCTGGACCGCACGCCGCGCGGCCGCGTGGCTACGCGCCTGGCATACGAGCACTTTGGAATTGCCGTGCCGGGCAGGCAGGCGGGGTTGTTTTAGAACATCTGATTTCGGCGGCCGCGTCGAATTAGGGAGTACGCATCTAATGGCGGCGCACACTCATCCAATGCAAAAGCGGCGGTTGCTCCGTTAAGCGTCGATAGCGCGACGAATCATGGAGGGAGAAAAACCATGGCACTTACTGAATCCACGATGCTCGAGCTTGGCACCATTGCGCCGGATTTTGTGCTTACCGATGTTGTGAGCGGCGAAACGGTCCGTCGCGACGATTTTCGCGGGAAGCAGGCGCTGCTCGTTCTGTTCATTTGCGCGCACTGCCCGTACGTGAAGCACATTGAGAAGTCGCTCGGCGATCTCAGCGCCGACTATGAAGACAAGCCGCTGGCGATTGTCGCTATCAGTTCGAACGATGCGAAGACGCACCCCGCCGACGGCCCGGACGGCCTGAGGCAACAGGCGCATGACAACGACTTCGACTTTCCGTATTTATATGACGAGTCGCAGTATGTGGCGCACGCGTATAAGGCCGCCTGCACGCCCGATCCCTATCTGTTCGACGCGGATTTCAAACTCGTCTATCGCGGGCAATACGATGACAGCCGCCCCGGCAACGGCGTTCCGGTGACGGGGAAAGATCTGCGCGCCGCAATCGACCTGGTGCTCGCGGGCAAGCCGGTTCCGGCGGAACAGAAACCGTCGATCGGTTGCAACATCAAGTGGAAGGCCTGAGACCACCCCGCGGACGGAGACCTGTCCGCGGGGGCCTTGGAACTGCACCGGAGGTAGCGGGGCGGACGGAGCTGGATTTGTGCAATCCCAGGTTCCAGAAGCGGGACCTGGGGGCACACTGGTCATGCATTTACCGGCGCGGGGGCGAGGTTCGAAAGCAATTCTCGAATCTCGAGCAGGACTTCGTCGGATCGCGTGGCGCGCAACGGGAGCTTGAGCACACCTTGCGGCGTGAACTGCGCGCCGCGTTTAGCGTTGCGTGCCACGAGTTGCATGAGGTGCGCAGGATCGACGGCCGCGTTCTCCATAAAGCGAATGTGCAGCTCGGCCCGCTTGCGGTCGATTTGCGCAATGCCGAGGCGTTCGCACTCGAGGCGCAGAAAGGCTGCTTCAAGAAGATAAACGGTGGGGTCGGGAGGGGCGCCATAGCGGTCTTCCATCTCCGCGCGAATCTCGTTGACCGAGGCCTCAGTGTTGGCTCCAGCGATTTTCTTGTAGAGGCGGAGGCGCTGGTTTTCTTCCGGCACATAGCTCTCATCGATGCGGAGCGCGATGCCGAGGTTGAGCTGAGTGGCAGGACGCTCCTCGCCCGCTTCGCCCTTCATCTCCTTCACCGCGGCCTCGAGCATGGACGTGTACAGCTCGAATCCGACCGCCTCGATGTGGCCGCTCTGCTCGCCGCCGAGCATGTTGCCCGCGCCGCGCAGCTCCAGGTCGAGCGCCGCGATTTTGAATCCCGCGCCGAGGTCGCTGAACTCCTTGAGGGCGGCGAGACGGCGGCGGGCGATTTCAGTCAATTCATTCTCCGGCGGAATGAGCAGGTAGGCATAGGCGCGGCGATTGGAGCGGCCCACGCGGCCACGCAACTGGTAGAGCTCGCTCAGGCCGTGACGCTCAGCACGGTTGATCAGGATGGTATTCGCGAGTGGAATGTCGAGCCCGTTCTCGATGATGGTTGTGGCGACGAGCACATCGAACTCGTGACGCATGAAGGCGAGCATGACTTTTTCGAGATCGTTCTCGCCCATTTGGCCGTGCGCCACGGCCACGCGCGCCGCGGGCACCAGCTCCTGAATGCGCGCGGCAATTTCGTATATTGATTCCACGCGATTGTGGACGAAAAAGACCTGGCCGCCGCGCTCGAGTTCCACTTCAATAGCGGAGCGCGCGATTTTTTCGTCGAAGCGCGCCACCACGGTTTGAATCGCCATGCGGTCTTTGGGCGGCGTTTCGATGATGCTCATGTCGCGCAGGCCGACGAGCGACATGTGCAGCGTGCGCGGAATGGGCGTTGCGCTCATGGCCAGCACGTCGATTTCCTTGCGCAACTGCTTGAGGCGCTCTTTGTGGCGCACGCCGAAGCGCTGCTCCTCGTCGACGACAAGCAATCCGAGATCCTGGAATTTGATGTCCTTTGAGAGCAGGCGGTGGGTGCCGATGAGAATGTCGACGCGGCCGGTCCCGACGCGCTCGATGATGTCCTTCTGTTCTTTTGCGGTGCGGAAGCGCGAGATCATTTCAACGTGAATGGGGAACTGCGCGAATCGCTGCTTGAAGGTTTCGAAGTGCTGAAAGCTGAGCACGGTTGTAGGCGTGAGCACTGCGACCTGCTTGCCATCCTGCACGGCCTTGAAGGCGGCGCGCATGGCCACTTCGGTCTTGCCGTAGCCCACGTCGCCGCATAGCAGGCGGTCCATGGGCGTGGGCGATTCCATGTCATCCTTGACAGCGCGAATCGCGGTAATCTGGTCGTCGGTTTCGCTGAAATCGAATGCGTCCTCGAACTCGCGCTGAAACTCGTTGTCCACCGAGAACGCGTTGCCCTGCGCGGTGTGGCGCTCGGCGTAAAGCTTGAGCAGTTCGGCGGCCATGTCCTGCATGGCTTTGCGCACGCGCGCCTTGGTTCGAGTCCATTGCTGCGTGCCAAGCCTGTTCAGCACCGGCGCGGGGCCAGTATCCGTCGAGCGGTATTTCTGGATCAGGTCGAGCCGAGTGAGCGGAACGTAGAGCTTTGCGCCCTCGGCGAACTCAAGAATCATGAACTCTACCGAGAGGCCGTCCTGCTCAATCTCCTTCAGCCCCTGGTACTGCGCGATGCCGTGCTCAACGTGAACGACGTAGTCGCCGACGCCGAGATCGCGAAAGTCGGAGACGAAGGCCGCGGTCTTCGATTTTCTGGGAACCGGGCGCGCCGCAACGTCGGCTTCGTCGGAGAGATCGTTGGCGCCGAAGACGATCAGGTTCGCGTTTGCAAACACGACGCCAGACGCCAGCGGCGAGCGCACGATTACGGGCACGCGCAAGTCGCCGGCCATGAAGCTGGCTTCCTCGAGCATCGTATCGCCGGCACGCGGCGCGCGACTGCCGAGCCGGTAGGGAACTTCGTATTCGCGAAGAACAGTCGCCAGGCGCTCGACGTCGCCTTGATGCACAGCAGCAAGCACGACGCGCGCGTCTGTTGCCATGAGTTTCTTCAGTTGCTCGGTCAGCGCGGGAATCGAGCCGTGGAAGCGGAGCGTGGGGCGCGTAGGCAGCTCGATCTCGCCCAGGGTTGTGTCCGTCTCCAGCACATCCACTGCGCCCAGTTGATCGAGATCGAGGCCGCAGTGCGCGTCGAGCGACGCTTGCAGAACTTCGGGGCGCAGATAGATGTCCTCCGGCCGGAAGAGCGAACCAATCCCGGAGCGCTCGTGCCGCAGCTCGACCTTGCTCCACCAGCGATCGATCTGGCTGTGCACCATTGCCGGCTCATCGACAAACAGCGCGCAGCGCGGCAGGAGCGTGAGCAGGGAGCGATCTGCTCCGGCGACGGGCGCAAAAAACTCCCAGCCCGGGAATACGCTGACGCCACCGACCAAGGCGGCTTCGGCGGCCATTTCGTCATTCTCAGTGTTGACACGCTGGCGGCTCAGGCGCCCGTTTACCGCGGCCAGCAACTGCTCGGTCGCGGGCGTTTCCGTAAGCGGCAGCAGTTCGGTTTCATCCAGCCCGCTCTGCGAGCGCTGCGTTTCCGGATCGAATTTGCGAATTGTTTCAATTTCATCGCCGAAAAACTCGATGCGCATGGGGCGATCGAATTCCGGTGAATAAACGTCCAGGATTCCGCCGCGGCGCGTGAACTGGCCGGGCATTTCGACGAGATCGACCTGCGTGTAACCCACGCTGGCCAGATGCGCGGTGAGCACCTCAATGTCGACCTCTTCGCTGCGCTTGAGGGTTACAGCGAGACCGGCATAGTATTCGAGGTCGAAGAGTTTGAGAGCCGCGGATTCGACGGGAGCAATGAGAATATCGACGGCTCCGCTCGAGAGCTTCCACAGCGCGGCAGCGCGCTGTTCCTGGACGTCGGGGTGCGGCGAGAGATTTTCAAAGGGAAGCACGTCGTGGGCGGGAAAGCGGACCACGCGGGCTGGATCGATGGCGCCGGTCAGCTCGCATCCGGCCTTGAGGAGGGGCTCAAGGGCCTCCGCGGCTTTGTTGTCGGCCACGATCAGGATGACCGGCTGTTTGGCGGCCCGCGCCATTAGCGGCAGGTAGAGAGCCCGCGCGGTTGCCGTGAGTCCGGACACACGCCGCCGTCCCGCACCCAGGCTAAGGTGCCTGCGAACGCGCTCAAAGCCCGAGGAATGCTCCAGCTCCGCGAAGATTTCGCGGACAAACGGGAGAATCATGAAGCTCTAGTTTAGCAGTGGGATCGTTGCCGCAGGTTACAGTCGCGATTTCATCAATTCGCGTGTCGGATCTTTACCTGGCGTTCAGTCGTCTCCGAGCTTCTTTGCGAACGCGTACCAGAAGTCGAGCGACTTCCAGTAGGAATCGAGGGGCAAGCGCTCATCGCGTCCATGGGCACGCACATCGTCGCGTTCGAGCGCGATCGCCGAGTAGCCGTAGCTGGGAATGCCTGCCTGTGCGAAGTAGATGGAGTCGCTGGCTCCGGTCTCCATCACCGGCGTAACCGTAAGTCCCGGCCAGATGGCTTGCGTCAGGGTGGTGAGCGGCCCCCAGACCTCCTCGATCGGCGCCGGCGGAACGATCGCCTTGCGATCGGGCGCGGTTGCACTCACATCGCCCTGGTCCGAGACGTACTCCACGCTGATCTGAGGGTCGGCAAGGATGGAAATGAGTTGCTTCCGAACTTCCTCGGGAGAGTGGCCGGGGAGGATTCGGCAGTTCACGATTGCCTGCGCAGTTTGCGGAAGCGCGTTGTTGGCGTGGCCGCCGCTGAGCCGAGTGGCGACGCAAGTGGTACGCAGCCGGGCGTTGAAAGCGGGTTCCGCGCTCAAGCGCGCGGCAGCAGACCCGTCAGGAGGCGAGGCCAGAATTGCGCGCATATCGGCTGCCGTTTCGCCCGTCTCCTGAGCGGCGAGATTCGCGAAGTAGGTTCGAGTGACATCGTTCAACTCGACAGGGAAGGTGAATGCGGCCAGCCGATCGAGCGACGCGGTCAGTTCGTAAATTGCGTTGTCGGGCCGTGGCAGAGAACTGTGGCCGCCTCGATTGGTCGCGGTAAGTTGATAGTCGGCGTACAGCTTCTCGGTCGCCTCCACTTCGGCTACGAGTGGCCGCCCATGCTCTAGCTCAATGCCGCCGGCGTCGGGGTTGATCACGTAGGCTGCATCCACCAGATCGCGATGCTCGCGCACCAGCCAGTCTGCGCCGTCGAACTTGCCTCCTTCTTCGTCCGCAGTGAGCGCCAGGATCAGGTCGCGTCGCGGCTTGTAGCCCTCGCGATGCAGACGCAGAAAAGTCTCTACGAGAGCGGCGTCGGAGTCCTTCATGTCTTGCGTGCCACGCCCGTACCAATATCCATCCTTCTCGACAAATTGAAATGGATCGGTGGACCAGTCGGAGCGCAGAGCCTGCACCACGTCCATGTGGCAAAGAAAGAGAACAGGCTTCTCTGCCGCTGTGCCGCTGGCGCGGAAACGGACAACGAGATTCTTTTTGCGCTCGTCCGGTCCCAGCAGGCGAACGTCCTGAGGAGAGAAACCCGCGTCGAGGAAACGGCGGTCCATCGCTGCAGTTGCGGTGGTCACATTTCCCTGCGGCGTGTCGGTGGTGTTGATTTCGACGAGTTCTTTAAAGATTTCCCGCGCCAGCGCGCGATCAGCTGCGGGCGCCTGGGGAACATAGTCTTGAGCATTTACAAACGGGCAGAAGCTGGCGGCCATGGTCAAGGCCACGAAGCGGGCCGCGAGAATCGCTGTGAATCGATACACGGCATCCACCAGTCTTTCATTCAGGCGGCGGTTGGGTGTCTCAATCGATGCGTGGCGTGCCGCGGCGAAGAATCATTCCAGTGAGCCCAAAGGCCACGATCAAGATGAGGGCGAGGAAGAAGTAATAGGCCATGGGGTGTGCCCAACCGGGGGAGTACTTGAGATCCTGGCCGACCCACAGCAACAGGATGGTGGCAATGACAGCAAACTGTCCGGCGATTACGAGAAATGTGTGTCCCAAGTCGCGGCGCTTATCCAGCGCCTCCACCTGGTCGGGTGTCAGGCTGCGCTCTTCGGGGGGGAGAAGGGAATTTGCCATCGCGTTCATTTCGCCAGTCTCGCTTGTGACCTCCGCGACCGGCGCTCCTAAATACGATTGAATCACACGGTGGCCGGCTCACGCCAGCCTACTATCAACGATTCAGTTTGGAGAGGTTTTCACCCAGGGGCTAAAGCCCCAAGTGATTTGGCGCAGCTTGCGGCACGGCTGAAGTCGTGCCCTGACACTTCGTGCCTCTCCGATGCAGTTTTTGAGCGACCTAGTTGGGCGGACACCTCAAAGTGAATCGCTGCCCTACTCCGCGAGAAAAGCCAGCGTCTGCAGCGACGTAATCTCGAATGGCTTGCGGCAACGGATATTCGCGCACTGCAGCTTGTCATCGCGACGGACCATGTAGGACTGGGCTTTGGCAAAACGGGCCCGGTCGCGCTCGTCGGCTCCACGGGGCAGTTGCGCTCGCTTGCGCCGCACTACCCAGGTCACTTTGTATTCCGCGGCCTGGCCGCATTTGGGGCAGGTGAGATTGTGCGTGCGTTGCTCCGTCGTCTCGTTGAAGAATTCCCGCTCGTCCATCCTGTGTTTCCTTTGGCGCCGAGACTTCCAAATTGCCGCACAACCGGGCCGGCAGCGCCTGGAGACTCCGCGCCGGTACTTTCGCGCCGCGCGAATCTATTCCATACTCATCCTTGCCATGGCGAAACGCAAGCCAGCCCGTTTTTCTGCCACGAAGGCGGTGAAGGCCAACGCCCGCGAGCGTGTGGGCCAGCCGAAGCCTTCGCGTATCCTACCGGATAAGCCGCGCACGGGGCGGAAGGCCAAACATAAACCCCGGCTCGAAGAGATCATTGGTCAAGAAGAATAGGCGGCAGGAGGAATGTGCATGGCCAAAGCGGTAGGCTTCGGTGGTGTTTTTCTGAAGGCACGCGACCCGCAAGCGCTCGGGCGCTGGTATGCCGAGCACCTCGGTATTCCCAGCCAGGATGGCGGGTCGCTGGCATTCGACGGACCAGAATCAACCGGAATGACGGTTTTCGCGCATTTTCCGGTGGAGACGAAGTATTTCGGTGAGGGCGCGCAGCAGGCGATGATCAACTTCAGGGTCGACGATCTGGACGAATTGCTGAAGCAGTTGGCCAAGGCAGGCGTGCGCATCGATCCCAAACGCGAGGACGCACCTTACGGAAGGTTCGCGTGGATCTGGGATCCGGAAGACAATCGCGTGGAGCTGTGGCAGGCGCAGTAGCTCAAGAAAAGCCCGGGCGATGGGCGATCGTTTTGGCCGATTCTAGATCGGTTCCACGATTCACGCGCCCTTGCCGACGTCTTACGGGGTGGCTTTTACTTCCACCCCCCAGGCAAAGACCTGTCTGTGGGGACCCCGTTGATGAAAAAGCCACTCAGCTGTTGCGGACCTGGGTGCGGCAATCGTGGAACCGCTTTATTGCGGTTGCTGCTGGGGCTTCTGCGCGCTGTAGGGGCCGGGGAGCGAGGATTCAGGCGGCTGCTGGGTTGGATTCGCCGCCACCGCGGTCCGCTTGGAGTAGATGCGGAATTCGACGACAAGGTCAAGCATCACGGGAACCGGCTTGCCGTCTTTGATGGCCGGCTGGAATGTGGCCTTGCGAATCGTGTCAACGGCACTCTCGTCGAGGCCGAAGCCAATCGGCCTGGCCACGGCGATTTCGCCCGGCTTGCCATCGGCGCCGATAACGACGTGATAGAGGCACATGCCGGCCACGCCGTGGTCTTGCGCGTACTCATTTGAAGCAGGCTCGAAGGTCGATGTGAGGCGAGCCTTCTGATCGACCCCGCTCTGCCGGAGAACGGCGGGATCGGCCGGCCGGTAGTCGGACTTGGCCGCTGCCGCGGCGTAGTAAAGCTTCCAGAAGTCGGGCATCGACTCCATCAGGCGGCTGTCAAAGCCCTGCGCGAACACGTTGTCCAACGCGTCTTCGAGGAGCTTGTTCGCATGCGCCTGCGAGATGGTGGTGGTCACGCTCTTGGCGTCTGCGGGGCGCTCGGCCGGAGGAGCGGCGGCAATTTCTGCCTGCGCGTCATCTGTGGTGTTGGGGGCGCCGGCCGCTTCGGCGGGCGGAGCTGGCGCTGCGGCTAGCGCCGGTGCGGGCGCAGCTGTTGGCGCTGGAGCTGCGGCGGCTTGCGGCGCGGGCTTTGCGGCTTTGCCCTTTTCCTTTTTCTCTTTTGGCTTGACGACCAGCTCGCGGTCGATGGTAATTTTGACCACTTTTTTCTTCGGAGTGATGTTCACCTGGTCGACGGCTTTGGTGGGATCTTCATAAGGCATCGCACCGAGGAAGTGCAGCCCGTAGCGCTGGCCTTCCAACTCCAGCTTGTGTTTGGTCAGGCGGACTTTGTCGATTTGGATTCCGCTCAGGGTATAGGAGCCCTGCGGCGAATGGCCGACCAGGAGGCCGTGCTCGTTGTAGCTCAGGTCGTTGTCCAGGTAGCCGCCGCGCAGGAATAGTTCCTTGCCGACGAGCAGACGGCGGATTTCGTCTTCGGAGATCTCTGCGGTCTCTGCTGCGCGGGCCGGGGCGCTCGGCGAAGCCGCTGGCGTTGGCGCTGGTGTGGGCTCGGCCGGAGCGGCGGAGGGAGCGGATTGGCTATCGGTTTGTGCGGGGGCAGGCGCTGGAGTTGCTGGTTGGGATTCGCCGGGGGATGGTGCTTGCGCGGCAGGCTGGTTGTCGGCAGCGGGCGCGGTAGCGGTCTGCTGTGCTTTTACTCCAGTGAAAACGAATGAAGCCAAGACGACGGCCATTGCCGCAACGAAGAGGAACAGGCTGAGGCGCGTTGAGAAGTCTGCGAACGAGAGGGAGCGGAAGCGAGAGATCATGTGCGGCATGGGGGAGCCTTTAGAGCTGTTCCAGAATTAACGTGCCCTTTTGAAAGCGTTGAACGGTGGCATTTTCTTCCACCCACGCGGTAAGGACCTGCCGCGCGGGGCCCGGCTTTATGAAAATGCCACTTAGCGCCCGTGGTTCCGGGGCGCAACCATTCTGGACCCGCTGTCATGGCAACTTTAGCAAGTTTCTGCTCCCGTTGCGCGAAAAAACAATCCCCCGGCAGAGTTACTTGCAAGTTACGTCTCTCGGTTCGCGACGTTCGCGGTTTGACTTAGGCCCGATTTGGTTCATGTCCGATTCGATTCGCGTTTGAGCCGCCACAGAATTCGCCGGAACAATCCGAGGATCCGGACCGCGTCGCGACGAGTGAGAGCGAGCCTGCGCAGGAGCAGGTTGAGGTCGTGCCGGTTAGCATTGCGCAGGTCGGGCGGAGAGTAGTTGGCGGCGAGCATTGTCTCTTCGACGACTACGGCGAGCAGCTCCAGATCGCGCGTGGAGGCGGGAGGGTTGTCGGAAGCAGCCGTCTCCCTGGTCCCCGAATGCGAGGGACCAGGGGCACCCAGTTCATGGGTAGAGCCAGGAGTGCGCGTGCAGAGTTCGTAAAGACAGACTGCGACGGCCTGGCCGAGATTCATCGAGGGCTGCGCGGTATCGGTCGGAATCACGGCGAGCAGATGGCAGTGGGCGAGGTCTTCCTGGGTCAAGCCGCGTTTCTCCGAACCAAAGACGAGGGCTACGCGCCCGCCGCGGGCGATTTCATCGCGGACTCGCGGCGCCAGCTCCGGCAGGGGAATTACCGGCTGCTCGGGCTTGCGATGTTCGAGCGATCCTGTGCCCACGACCAGCGTGCAGTCGGCAGTAGCCGCCGCCAGA
>JBEKWT010000040.1:0-13364 GCA_049512795.1 Occallatibacter sp. | reverse complement strand
CCCATGACTTTGCGAAACTCATTCCGTCGAATGGCGGCGGCCCTGGCGCTCGCCAGCGCAGCCGTCATTCTCTTTTTGCCACTTCCGGCAGCAACGGCGCAGTCGTTGTCCGTTCTGCCCGTCAACATTCTCTTTTCGCCCGGACAGAAGGCTTCGTCCCTGACTGTGACCAACACGGGAACCAGCGAAACCGCAATTCAGATTCGCGCTTACGCCTGGAGTCAGAAGGATGGTGACGATCAACTGGCGGATTCGGATGCAGTGGTGCTGAGTCCTCCGATCGCCAGAATGGCTCCGGGAGCCTCTCAGGTGATCCGCCTCATTCTTCGTCAGGCGCCGCAGGGCCGTGAGGCAACCTACCGCATTCTCGTCGACCAGATTCCACCTCCTGCTGAGCCGGGGATTGTGCATATGGTGCTGCGCCTGTCGATTCCTATATTTGCCCAGCCGCCAACGCGCGCGGTTGCGCATGTGCAGTTTCACTTGGAAATCGATTCTGGAAAGCTCGTCCTCGTGGGAATCAACGATGGCCTCAGCCACGAAGTGATACACGACATCGTGCTGTCCTCCAGCGACGGGAGAAAGCTCAAGGAAGAGACCAGCGCATCGCCCTACATTCTTGCCGGTGCCACACGGCGTTGGCCCATCGCCGCGCAGGGCCCCCTGCCGCTGCCTGGCGAAACCCTGCAGTTGACAGCCCACTCGGACGCCGGCGTCATCCAGGAGCAGGTCGGCTTCGTCACGGCGCCATAATCGTCGAGGTGCAATGGCCAGGTGGCTTGGCTGTGCTGAAATCGTTTTTATTGTGATGGCCGTCGTGCCGCAATTGGCCGCAGCCTCCGGCCCAGTTGTCTCCTCGTCTACGCCCGCCACTTCCGCTTCGGCTGCTGGCCCAGCCAACGACGAAACCTTGTATCTTGACGTTCAGGTCAACGGTCATTTCATCGGGAAGATCGGCGAATTCACTCTGCGTCACGGCATGTTGATGGCCCGGCCAGACGAGTTGCGCGATCTCGGTTTCCGGGCTCCGCTGTCTCGTGCTTCGCGAACCGGAGGTCTCATTGCCTTGTCTGACTTGCCCGGGTTCTCTTGGACTCTCGACGTGAGAAACCAGGTGCTGCAAGTGACAGCCGCCGATAGTGCCTTGTTGCCGACAGTTTTGCAACCCTTTGGAAGTGGAGCGCTCGAAGGCCGTCGAGTGATCGAAAGCGGCACCGGCATGACGCTCAACTACGACACCGTGGGCACATTCTCCGGCGGCCAGAGTGGAGGCAGCGGCTCAATGGAGATGAGAGCCTTCTCGCCTCGGGGCATTCTCAGTTCCGAATGGCTTGGCTATGCCGGCGCGACTGCGGGCCCGACCGGCGCAAACACGGCCATCCGACTCGACTCGGCCTATACCTTTGCCGACGTCAATACGCTGCGCCGCTATAGTGTCGGCGATTACATCAATGGCGGTCTTGCCTGGACCCGTCCCATTCATCTCGAGGGTATCCAGATCATCTCCGATTTCAGCATGCGCCCCGACCTTGTGACGTTCCCAATGCCGTCGATCGCAGGCTCGGCCGCAGTTCCCTCCACCGTGAACGTGCTTGCGGACGGTAACCTTACGGTTTCGAGCCAGGTCTCCGCTGGCCCCTTCGAGATTCCACAGCTTCCTGTGGTTCAGGGCGCAGGCACGATTTCGATGACGGTGACGGATGCCATGGGTCATCAAGTGACCTTGTCGCAGCCCTTTTACGCCAGTTCCACCATGCTGGCCCCTAGGCTCCAGACCTTCGCCGTGCAGTCTGGCCTGGTGCGCCGCAACTGGGGATCAGCAAGCTACGATTACGGAAAGCTTGCAGGCGCCGCCATCTATCGCCGCGGTCTAACCCCGAAATTCACATTTGAAGGCAGCGTCGAGGGCACGCCGGGGGCGTTCATGGCGGGTGCGGGCGGTGTCGTGCAGGTCGGCAATCTTGGCATAGTCAACTTCGCCGTTGCGCCCAGCGTCGGTTCCGGGCAGGCCGGAGTACAGTTCTCCGCTGGCGCTCAACGCATCGGCAGAGTCTTCAGCTTAGGCGGCGCCGCGATCATGGCGGACCGTAACTACAGGGATGTGGCGTCGATGAACGGAAGCGGGGTACCGCGGAAGCAGCTCAGCGCATTCACTGGCTTGTCTCCCCGGCGGTTCGGCTCCGGTGGCTTGGCCTACGCGGCGGTCGACATGGACGCTTCACCCACACCGCTCCAGTCAAACTTCGCGTCTGCCCAACACTCCCAGGTCGTTTCTGCCAACTACTCGCTCCAAATCCACCACGCGTATGTCTATGCCACCGAGTTTCGCGACCTCGTGAACAAGGGTGCCAGCGGGCTGCAAGTTGGACTGACCATCCCCTTCGGCAAGCGCAACTCGATCACCGCCAGTGGGTCGTCGAATGGCTCGGCGCAGATTCAGGTGCAGCAGCCGGCGGCCATGATCGGCGATTGGGGCTACCAGGCCTATCTCTCCGTTGACGGGACGACCCACGTGTTCGCGCAAGTGCAGCACAAGTCGCCCGTAGGCTTGTTTACGGCCGGCGTCGACAACGACGGCGGTTTGACCACTGTGCGTCTGGAATCGCAAGGCGCGGTCTCGCTCGTTGACCGCGGCCTGTTCCCTTCCAACACCATCTATGACAGCTTCGCCATTGTGGACACCAATCCCGTGGCGCATGTCCATGTGTTGCAGGAGAACCGCGACGTCGGTACTACCGGCTCCTCGGGGCGGCTGCTGGTGCCGGACATGCGATCGTTTGATTTGAACCGCATTGCCATTGAGCCCACAGACATTCCGCCTGAGGCCACCATCAACACCGCCACGCGCGAATTGCGCCCCCAGGATCGCTCCGGTGTTGTCGTCAAGTTTCCGATTAAGTTCAGCCATGGCGCCTTGCTGAAATTGGTCGATGCCACCGGGGAAGCGGTCCCGTTGGGCAGCACCGCAACCCTGCGGGCCACCGGAACCGTTGTCCCGGTCGGCTACGATGGCGAGGCCTACGTTGAGGATCTCAGTCCCCATAACGAACTTGCCATCGAATTCCCGGACGGGCGGCGCTGCACGGCCGCCTTTGACTACAAATCAATCGCTGGAGATATTCCTCTGATTGGACCGCTTCGCTGTGTCGAGAAAAAGCCATGACCCGCATACATGCGTCTACGGTGTTCCTTCTATTCGCTTTTGCCGCCTGGCCGGCCGCGGCCCAGACCTGCACGCTAACGGACACGTCCATGAACTTCGGCACATACACCGGCGTTTTGCTCAATGGAACCTCTACCGGAAAGGTCACCTGCGCCGGCTCTTGGAACATTCCCCTCGATGCCGGAACGGGCGCGGGTGCAACCGAAACCGTTCGAAAGATGACAGGCCCGGGCGGCGCCGAGTTGAGCTACGAAGTATTTCAGGATGCCGCGCGGACCATCAATTGGGGCAACACCACCGGCACAGAGGTGACCGGAACCGGCGACGCCAATATCACCTTCTATGGACAGATCCTGGCGGGGCAATACGTCGTCCCCGGCACGTACACCGATTCGCTCTCCACCCAAACGACGAATTTCTCCGTCACAGTGACAGTGGCCAAAGACTGCGGGGTTACGGCAACCAACCTCGCCTTCGGCAACTACACGGGCGCGCTCGTTGACTCCACATCGACGATCTCCGTCACCTGCACCAGTACCACGACATACAATGTCGGCCTCAATGCAGGCCTGGCCATCGGCGCAACCGTGACCAACCGCAGCATGACCGGTCCCGGCTCGGCGTTGCTGCACTACAGTCTTTTCAGTAACTCAGGGTACACAACCAATTGGGGCAACACCGTTGGCACCAATACGGTGGCTGGTACAGGCAATGGAGTTGTCCAATCCCTCACTGTCTATGGCCAGGTTCCGGCGGGGCAGCACTCGACGCCCGGCTCTTACACCGACACAATTACCGTTTCCGTCACCTATTGACCCTTTCTCACTCGCTCACCCATTTATCCTCCTCAATATATGTCCCGTCTCATCCGCATGCCGCGCTGGCCGCGCCGCTGGTTTCTCTGGCCTCGCCGCGCATATCTCTGGATTGGCGCGGGCATCGGGCTGCGCCTTCTCTTCATCTGGTTCCCGCGGCCCGGCGACGACGACACTCTCGACTACCTCCAGTTAGGCCACAATCTGCTGCATTACGGCATCTACGGCATGGGCTCCGGCTCCGATCTTTCACCCACCACCTATCGCCTGCCCGCCTATCCGATTTTTCTCGGCACGTTCGAATTTCTTTTCGCGCGCTTTTGGCCCAACACCTGGTTCATTGCCGTTTATCTCTTCCAGACCATCGCCGATCTCGCCGCCGGTCTTTTCCTCGCCGCCTTTGCCCGCCGCCATCTCTCCGATCTTGCGGCCGAAGTTGCTCTCGCGCTGGCCATGCTCTGCCCTTTTACTGCGGCCTATGCAGGCATCGCCATGACCGAGTGCTTCTCCGTCTTCGCGATTGCTCTCGGTCTTTACGCAGCCGGTCGCGCCTTCGCCGCCCAGATCGCAGGAAGCCGCGATTTCCCTGCGCTGATCCTTGCCGGCCTCGCTTCAGCTTTCGCCGCCCTTCTGCGTCCTGACGGTATTCTCCTCTTCGCATCCATCGGATTGGCCTTGTTCCTCTATGGCATTCGCGGCCGTGCAGGCGCGCAACCTGCGAGCCCCGCCCCTCCGAGCTTCGCCTTTCGGCGCAATTTCGCTGTCCTATCCGTCTTCTGCGCCGCCGCTTTGCTGCCACTCGTCCCTTGGACCGTGCGCAACTGGCTGGACTTTCACGTCTTTCAGCCACTCGCCCCGCGCTACGCCGATCCCGGCGAGCCGTCGCTCGCCGGCGCGCGCCGCTGGCTTCGCACCTGGACCGTGGAGTTTGTCTCCACAGCCAACGTCTGCTGGAACTTCCCCGGAGACACCATCGACCTTGCCGACCTTCCTCCGCGCGCGTTCGACTCGCCGCAGCAGCGCGAGCAAACCCTTGCGCTCATCGCCGAGTACAACCAGAACACCAACCTGCCGCCCTGGCTCAACGACCGCTTCGCAGCTCTGGCCGATCAGCGCATTCACGACCATCCGTTCCGCTATTACGTCACTCTGCCCCTGCTTCGCGACGCCGACATGCTGTTCCGTCCCAGAACCATCGAATACGACCTCGATGTCTTCTGGTGGCGCTGGCGCGACCACCCCGCCCAATCCGCCTGGGCGATCTTCCTTGGCCTCATCAACCTTTTCTACGTTGCCGCTGCTGCCTGGGCCTTCATCCGCCGCCGCGTCCCCTGGGCATGGATGCTGGGCTCGTATCTGATTCTGCGATTCATCGTCCTCGGCGCCATAGAGAGTCCTGAACCGCGATACACCATCGAATGCTTCCCCATCTTTATCGTCGCCGCGGCAGCCGCGCTCGCCCGCTCCCGCGCGATCCCCGGCGCACCCCACAGCTCAACTTCCCCGACCTGCTGACTCGTTGAATCGCTGCCTCTCTTGCCCTGTCCACTGTTCACTGACCACTGACCACCGTCGTTTATGCGACAATCCTCATCAGACTGTCTCTTTCATGCGACTGCTTCACTTTTTCCCGGGTCTGCTCGTGATCGGTTGCGCTCTGGCCTCGGTTCCGGCCGAATCTCAGCCAGAGCCCGCGCCGGCCTCCGTTCCGCTGGTTCTTGCCGGCGGCACTCTCGTCGATCTCACCTCCTGGGGCGACTCCGCGCGCGACATCACGGGCGCCATTGTCGTCATCCGCGACGGCCGCATCACCGACGTCGGCTTGCCTGACCAGGTTTCCATTCCCAAAGACGCCCGCATCATCGACTGCGCCGGCAAATTCCTCATCCCCGGGCTCATCGACGGCTATGCCGGCATGAACTCCCAGGCCCAGGCAAATGCAAACCTCTACATGGGCGTGACCACCGTCGTTGCCCGCGCTGACTCCGAGCACGGCTTTATCGATACCGGTGCCCAGCCCAGCCCGCACATCTATCCCATCGATACGATTGGAGTCACCGACAATTGGAACTTGCTCGCCCGCCGTCCCGAGTGGGTTTCCAAATTGCGCGAGGGCCCGCACCCCGTCGAGCTCAGCCCCCAGGACACGGCTCGCCAGATGGTCGACACCTCCCGCAGCGGCACGCGCGTGCTCGTCCTGACTGCCCGCCTCACCGCCGCCAATTCTCAGTGGATCATCGCTCGCGCTCACGAGATGGGTCTTGTCGCCTACGGAGACTTCGTCGCTACACCCGACCGCGTCGGCGATGAAGCCGGCGTTGACGCGCTCATTCAGATGGACCACTACGATCTTGGCGTCATTCCCGATGAGCTCCAGCGGCCTCTTGTCGATGACCCCGACGGCCCTTCCGCCGACACTGCCTACGACTACTCAGAGCGCATCCCGCCCACCGACGCCCGTCTGCGCAACTACGCGCACTTCCTTGCCACGCACCATGCGGCCCTCATGCCCGCCTTCAGCCTCTATTACGTTGAGCTCCCAGGCCATCGCAACCTCTGGCAGGAGCCTGCCGCGGCCCTTCTCGATCCCGGCCGCATGTTCCATCCCACAGACCCTTCCACCGGCGACATGATGTTCCCGCTCCCCGCCTGGTCGCGCCACCTTCCCGCCGTCGCGCAGCGTTGGATGGAAGCAGATTTGCAAAAGAAAGCCGGCCTGTCCGCTCTTCGTCTCTGGCGCATCAACCAGACCATCTTCTCCGCCTTCCCTCACTACTTGGCCGGCTCTGGCGCCGACGCCATGGGAACCATGCCCGGCATCTCGCTTCACACCGAGCTTGAGTTGCTCGTCCGTCTTGGTCTTTCGCCGCGCGAAGCGCTGGCCGCCGCCACCAACAACTATTCTTTGCAGTTTGGCTGGAATGAGCTGGGCCTCATCGCTCCCGGCCGCCGCGCCGACATCCTCGTCGTCGACGCCGACCCCACCATCAACATCTGGAACGCTCGCCGGATCTCCGCCGTCATCCTTGACGGCCAACCGCTCGACCGCAGTTCTCTTCTTCACCTTGGAAAGTGAACGGAGCGACGGATGCCCGATCGCGGATCGGTATACCAATTCTGTATCCTGTTACCATACCGTTCTGAGTGCATCTCATGAGGATTGTGCCCGTAATCAAGTCGAGCAACTTGGAGCGGTCCTTGCGCTTCTACACTGAAGTGCTGGACTTCGAGTGGAAATCGCCCGGCGACGAAGTTCATGAGAAGGCCAACGGAGTGGCTCATCTGGTAAAAGACGGGGCCGAGTTGCTACTTTCACGCCATGCGGGAGACGGTGTCTTCGGCTCCGTCAATCGCGTCTTTGTGGACGATGTGGATGAGCGTTATTCGACCTTTCGCGCGCGCGGCCTGAACACCAACGAGCGGCCTGATTCTCCAATTCACACTGCGCCTGTTGATCAAACCTGGGGCCTGCGTGAATTCGCCGTAACCGATCCGGACGGTAACGGCCTGTGCTTCTGCACGCCGATTGGATGAGACGACAGGAAGACCGCTCCTGAAAACCACCAACTCCGCCGACTCCGCCAGCCCCGCACACTCGCTTACTCGCTTACTCGCTGCCTCGCTGCCTTGCCAACCCCGCTAACTCCGCTGCACCTTCATCATTTACCCTTGAGTCATGCGCCCATCCTCGCCATCATGCCTCGCTTCTCATTTCTAACCCGCCCCGGCGGCCAGCGCCGCAACCGCCTGCTGCTTCTCATTGCGGTCTATAAGTTTCTCCACGCTCTGTTCTTCATCGGCATCGGCATAGGCGCCCACCGACTCCTCCACAAAGACATCGCCGATCAAATTGACCTCTTCGCCCGCCATCTCCGCTTTAATCCCGAGTCGCGCCTCGTCAGCTTCGTCCTCGAGAAAGCCTCGCTCGTTAACGATCCAATCCTGCGCCGCATCGGCTTTGTCGCTTTTTCCTACGCCGCGATTACCATGGTCGAAGGCATCGGCCTTTACCTCGAGAAAGCCTGGGGCGAGTTCCTGACCCTCGCCATCACCGCTTCCTTCCTGCCCTGGGAACTCTTCGAGATCTTTCGCCACATCACCTGGATTCGTGTCGGCCTGTTCGCTATCAATATCCTCGTCTTCATCTATCTATTGGATCTGGTCCTGACTCGCGCCCGGCAGCGCGCCAAGGCCCGCAGGAAATCCTCAGCCTGACGCAACGCGCGGCGCAGCGATTTTCGGGTCCACGCCTCCACAAGACGGTTCTCGCCCCGCTCCAATCCGCTCCACCAGATCCTCCCTCCCGCTCCCTTTCTTGAGACTTTTCGCTTTTTGTTCCCCTACCACACCCGGACACACCTGTCCAGACGGGGAATCACACCAGTAAACCCCATATCTTGTGGTGCCTCTCAATTGTTGTTCTATTAGTCGGCGTTTCCGCGGAGCGCCTGATTTTCCTGCACTTTCCACCGATTTTTTGCTTGGCGGAGAGGAACTTCAGGGGTACTATCGGTCGAGATGGAAAATCTTGGAGTTAGATGGAGTCCTATGGAATCGATCCATAACCCGTCTTTCCTCCTAAGTTTACTCCGTTTCACTCTCGGGAATCGGAAATCCGGAAGCCAATCCATTTGGGGAACCACTCTGGCTAACCCGGAAGAAATGCTCAAGGAATTCGGTTCGCGGTACGGCCGCGGAAGACAAACGAGGACGGCAGATGTTTCGCGGCAACCATCCAGCAAAGGTCGAGGAAAACGGGCGGCTCAAGCTGCCGGTCCCGTTTAAGCAGTTGCTGGACGCTGCCAATGTGACCGACCTCTATGTAACCAGCGAGGACGGCAAGCGCGCACAGATTTGGCCGCTTGGCGAGTGGGAAAAAATCGAAGCTCAACTGGCAAAACACAGCACCATGAACGATTCCGTAATGAGGTATCTCGATTTGACCAGCTATTACGGCCAGCAGGTGAAGATGGACGCCCAGGGACGGATCATGCTGCCGCAGATCCTGCGCTCGACGGCCAGGCTGGAGGGCGATCTCGTCGTCATGGGCAAGATCACTCACCTCGAAGTAGTAAACCGCTCGGCATTTGAACAGGATCTGCCCACCGGCAGCCTTACCTCGGACGATCGCAGGCAGGTAGGCGGGATTCTGGCCGAGGGAAGCAAATCGTAAGCCCCTCAGGGGGGCGCGCATGACGCAGCAAAAAGTACGCCATGTGCCCGTTCTTTTCGACGTCGTAATGGATTTTCTCCGCGTGCGGCCCGGCGGCACTTACGTCGACTGCACGCTGGGCCTGGCGGGACATGCCGAAGGCATCGTCAGGCAACTCGGGTCCGCGGGGCATTTCATCGGATTTGACCGCGATCCCGAGGCGCTTGAGTTGGCCAGAGCGCAGCTCACGAGAGTCAGCGAAGAGCTGGGCAGCCGGGCGCCGCAAGTGACTTTGATCGGCGAAGCATTCAGCACGATCGCCGAGCACGTGAAGCCGGTTTCGGTCGATGGATTGCTGGCCGACTTCGGCGCCAGCAGCCTGCACTTCGATGAGGCGCGCAGAGGGTTTAGTTTTCAGGCGGACGGACCATTGGACATGCGTATGGACACGCGATCCGGTCGGACCGCCGAACAAGTGGTGAATGAGATGGGCGAGCGCGAGCTGGCAAATCTCATTTACGAATACGGTGAGGAAAGGAGGTCGCGGACAGTCGCCAGAGCCATTGTGCGGGGGCGGCCGGTTACGTCAACGGCGCAGTTAGCCAGGATCGTAGCCTCAGCCGTCCCGCCAATGAAACATATTCACCCGGCTACCAGAACGTTTCAGGCGTTGCGCATCTTCGTTAATCAGGAATTGCACGAAATCCGGGCTTTGCTTGAGGCCGCACCAGGTTTGCTTAAGCCCTCCGCACGGCTCGTCGTTATTAGCTTTCATTCATTGGAAGATCGCATCGCGAAAGACAGTTTCCGGGCAGGCGCGCAGAAGGGAATCTGGAAAGTTTTGACCAGAAAGCCCGTCACTGCGAAGGAAGAAGAGATCAACCGCAACCCGCGCTCGCGCAGCGCCAAGCTGAGAGCAGCGGAACGGCAGTAGGCCGGCAGAGCGAGGAGAACGAAGATGGCGGCATGTGCAACAACCTATTTCGAGACCGGCCGCGCCTGGAGCGCCCGGATCAACGAGCATAACGCTGCGATGATGGCCGAGCAGGCTCAGCGTCGGCGCCGCGTGCGCACGCCGGAATTCTATTTAGCGAAGCATTTCGATAACACCCGCCTCGTCAAAGCTTCCGATCCCGTTCGCGTGCGCGAGATGCGCGTCTTTTCCGCCGCCGTGGCCGTGCTCTTCTCTCTCGTCATGATCTACGGGCTACAGCACTTCTACGCCATTGAAAGCAGCTACAGCGTCGAGAGCGAAAAGCAAACGCTCGACCAGTTGCGCGAACAGAATCGCCAATTGCATCTCAACGAAGCCGAGCTCACCGAGCCCGGCCGCATCGATCAAATGGCGCGCCAGCTCGGGCTCGCCGAGCCGCAACCGGGACAGGTAGTTTACTCCGATGCCCGGCCTGCCTCCGGCGCGCCCACGCTCGCACAGGTCACTCCTACGGCATCCCCGGCGCAGTAAATAGAGCAATCGGACCCACTCGACATGACGGCAGCCGTCCCATCCATCCGCAGCCGTACCCAAACCCCCAAAGGCGTGCCGCTCAAGCGAGCACGCTTCCTCTTGATCTGCCTCTTCTTCGCCGTATGGGTCTGCGCCATCGCGGGCCGGCTCTTCTGGTTGCAGATCGTACGTCATCAGGACTTCGTGGAGCGCGCGGCCAAGCAGCAGCAGCGCACCTTTGAAGTGGCTCCCCGCCGCGGCGTCCTGTATGACCGCAACCTGCGAGAACTGGCTATGACCATCCTGGTGCCGTCGATCTATGCCGATCCCACGCAGATTGCCGACAAGCAGGCCGCGGCGCGCGCGCTGGCCGCGCTGGTCCATACCGACCCCGAAGACGGTCTGACCACCGAGGCGCAGATCGTTGCGCGGCTCAATGAAGGCCGCAACTTTGCCTGGATCGCGCGGCGGGTCACGCCGCAGGTTGCAGCCGGCGTCAAAGCTCTCAACATGAAGGGCATTTTCTTCCAGCAGGAATTTGCGCGCTTCTACCCCGACAATCGGCTCGCTGCGCAAGTGCTGGGCTACGTTGGAACCGATGACGATGGGCTGGGCGGCCTTGAAGAAAAGTTCGACAGCGATCTCCACGGGCGTCCGGGCCTCATGTACACGGCGATGGACGCGCGCCGCAAAGTCCTGGGCTCAAGCGAGCACGACCCCGAGCCGGGGCAAAACTTTGTTCTTACCATCGACGAAAACATTCAATTCATGGCCGAGCGCGCGCTCGATCACGCCATGGAAAAGACGCAGGCGCTCAACGGCACTGTCGTCGTGCAGGATGCGCACACCGGGCAGATTCTGGCCCTTGCCATCCGCCCCACTTTCAATCCCAATCAGTTTCGCCATACCACGCTCGATCAATTGCGCGACCACGCCGTCAGCGATGTCTACGAGCCGGGATCCACCTTCAAGCTGGTCACATATTCCGCCGCAATGGATCAAAAAGTGGCCACGCCCGACGACACGATTGACTGCCAGGGCGGCAAAATCACCATCGCCGGCCGCACGATTCACGACAATCAAGGCGAACATTTCGGTGTAATTCCAGTACACAAAGCGCTCGAGGAATCAAGCGACGTCGCTGCAATCAAGCTTGCTCTCAAGATCGGCCCCGACCGCTTTTACCAATACATCCGCAGCTTCGGCTTCGGCCTGCGATCGAACGTTGAGCTGCCCGGCGAGACGCGCGGCCTGTTGCGCCCCCCTGCCAGGTGGGGCAGTTCATCCATCGGCTCTATTGCCATCGGCCAGGAGATCGCCGTCACGCCGCTGCAACTGGTCACCATGGTCTCCACCATCGCCAACGGCGGCACCTATCTCCCGCCGCACATCCTCATGCCGAGTCAAGCCGCGCCCGGCGGATCGTCCGCCGAAAAAGTTGATGCTTCTCAGACAGGCCCAGCGCAGGCTCCCCAGTTCGTAGCCAGCCCGGTCCGAACGAGTGAAGATTTGCCTGATCCCCTTCCGCCAGGTGCACACCGCGTCATCAGCACGCTTTCCGCCGCACAAATGCGCAAGATGATGGAAGGCGTCGTTCTGTTCGGAACCGGAAGGTCGGCGCAACTCAACGGTTACTCCTCTGGCGGCAAAACAGGCACCGCGCAAAAGATCGATCCGGTCACGCACACCTATTCGAAGACCATGCACATAGCCTCCTTCGCGGGCTTCGCGCCGGTAAACGACCCGGCGATCTCTGTCGCGATCGTCATCGATTCTCCCAAAGGCGCATACTACGGCGCCGACGTTTCCGCGCCCGTATTCGCCGAGGTGGCGCAGCAGGTGCTCGAATATCTCGGCGTGCAGCACGATATCGACGTCCGCCCCGCCGATCTGGCTTTAAAGAAGGACGCACCGGTCAAGGAAGACGATGCCCCGGCGCAAGGCGAAAGTGTTGAGGCTCTCTACGAGGCCGCCAACGACTTGCCGAGCGACGATCCGCTCCGTGCTCCGCCTGCTGCCAACACAACCGCGCCGCCCGCATCGACCGAGGCCGCGAATTCACCCGCACCTGCGAAAACGGGCGCTGCTCCTCAGCCCTCCCCCAATGCATCCACCGAATCATCTCCACAACTTTCGAAACCGGCCTTGTTGCCGCCCGCGAACACGGTCGTAATCGCCGACGCCGAGCGATTGCGCGTGCCCTCCCTGATCGGACTGCCTATGCGCGAGATCATCGAGCAGGCAGGCAGCGCTGGACTTGAAGTGGAAATCGCAGGCAACGGCATCGCACGCGAGCAGGCCCCCGCGCCCGGTACCATGGTCCTCCCCGGAACAAAGATCGTTGTCCGCTGCGAACGCTGATTGCGCGGCGACCAGAAGACTGCGCGAGAATGCCTGCGCGCAGTTAGCGTAATCTTGCTCCATGTCGGCGCGTGATTGGCACCCATCGGAAAGCGGCGAAACCCTCGGCCAGACTGGCTCCGAGGAGGGCAACGTTGTTCGAGACGAAGAGCATTCTCTCGGCGCACGGATCACTCTCGAACGCGACGTACGCATTGCGCCATTCGCCATCACCTGCGGCATCTATGGCTGGATGATTCACACGCGCTTCTTTAGCTTCCAACCGGAAGCCGAGACGCAATACGACCTGATGAAGACTGCGCTTTCGGAACTTCTTGAAGCCGCCGAACAAGCCGCCGATGTCGATGGCGGCCGGCAGGTTATGTTTGACGGAATCGACGAGTTCATCGGGGCCTACCCGTGACCTTCCGCATTCGCCATCTCAGT
>JBEKWT010000039.1:0-13420 GCA_049512795.1 Occallatibacter sp. | reverse complement strand
CGTGACACGCGCTCCGTGGACGAGATGATTCTTCCGCCTGGCGACTACTTCGTCATGGGTGATCACCGCTCCATCTCCTCCGACAGCCGAGATTTCGGCCCCGTCGACCGCTCCCTCATCTACGGCAAAGCCATCTTTGTTTACTGGCCCACGCGCGATGCCGGTGTCATCCGCTGAAAAGTGGCGCCGGTCTGCAAAGTGTTTTCGTAGCGCCGGTCTCCAGGCCGGTCCGCCGCGGCGGATGTGGGTCTCCTGACCCGGACCCGTGGAAAACCGGACAAAATCCGTCCGAAAAAGCTGCTAAAATCGATTGAATCCACTCCTCGGAGAGGCGATGCAGGCCATTCTCGCGCTCGAAGACGGGCGCATCTTCCGCGGCCACGGCCATGGACACCTGGGCGAATGCCAGGGCGAGGTTGTTTTTAATACTTCTCTCACCGGTTACCAGGAAATCGCCACCGACCCCTCATACGCCGGCCAGATTGTCGTCCTCACCAACCCTCAAATCGGCAACTACGGCACCAATCGCGCCGACAATGAGGCTGCGCGGCCTCACATCGAGGGCCTGATCGTCCGCGAATTCTCCGCCATCAGTTCCAACTGGCGCTCCGAACAGGTCACAGACGAATACATGGAGCGCTACGCCGTCCCGGTGCTGGCCGAGATCGATACCCGCGCCCTCGTGCGCCATCTGCGCGATCGCGGCGTGATGCGCGGCGTCATTTCGACGACCGAGCTGAACCCCGAAGTTCTTGTCGCGAAGGCCAAGGCCATTCGCAAGATGGAGGGCACCGATCTGGCGCGCGTGGTGTCGACCAAGGCCAGCTACGAGTTTGACGCCTCCGATCCGCGCAGTCAGATGGGGGAGCCGCTGTTGTCCGAGGGCTTCATTCAAAAGCCTCAGGCCGGAAAGCAAGTTCTGAATGTAATAGCTTATGATTTTGGCATTAAGCAGAACATTCTGCGCATGTTAACGCGTGACGGATGCCGCGTGACCGTGGTCCCTGCGGAGACCACGGCGGAGGACGTGCTCGCCCTCAAGCCCGACGGAGTTTTTCTCTCAAATGGCCCCGGCGACCCCGAACCGGTCGACTACGCTGTCCGCGCGATTCGCGGGTTGATGGGCCGTGTGCCGGTTTTTGGGATTTGCCTGGGCCACCAGCTTTGCGGCTTGGCTCTCGGCGGTCGCACCTACAAGCTCAAGTTCGGCCATCACGGCGGCAATCATCCGGTCAAGAACAACGCCACCGGCAAGGTCGAGATCACGGCGCATAACCACAACTTCGCGGTCGATCCCGACTCCATCAACGCCAACGAGGTCGAGCTGACGCACGTCGACCTGAACGACCAGACGCTCGAAGGCCTGCGCCACAAAACGTTGCCGCTCTTCAGCGTGCAGTACCACCCCGAAGCCGCTCCTGGCCCACACGATTCGCATTACCTGTTCCGCGACTTTAGGCAGATGATGGAGGAGTGGAAGGGATGAAGCCCGCGAAACATAACATTTTCGGAATTTCAAAGCAGCGGGGCATTTGGCTCCGCTGTTTTTCGGATTTGTCTTGGAAGGCCATAAAAGATTAAGTCAAGACGGACAAGAATAAGGAAAAATGCCACGCAGAAATGACATTCAGAAGATCCTGGTGATCGGCTCCGGCCCGATCGTCATCGGCCAGTCGGCCGAGTTCGACTACTCCGGCACGCAGGCCTGCAAGGCCCTCAAGCAGGAGGGCTACGAGGTGGTGCTGGTCAATTCGAACCCGGCCACCATCATGACCGATCCCGAGCTGGCCGACCGCACCTACATCGAGCCGCTCACCCATGAATATGTGGAGGAGATTATCCGCATTGAAGCCGAGATGCTCGCGGCGAATCCCCACTCAGGCAAATTTGCTTTGCTGCCGACCGTCGGCGGCCAGACCGCGCTCAACCTCGCCGTCGATCTGGCCGACACCGGCGTTCTCGACCGCTATAACGTGGAGCTGATCGGCGCCAAGCTCGAAGCCATCAAGAAAGCTGAAGACCGTCTGCTCTTCAAGGATGCGATGATCCGCATCGGCCTTGACGTGCCGCGCTCCGCGCTTGTCAATAACCTGCGCGACGGCCTCGACTTCTCCTCGAAGCTCGGCTTTCCGATTCTCATCCGCCCCAGCTTCACGCTCGGCGGCACGGGCGGCGGCATCGCCTACAACCGCGAAGAGATGATGGAAATCCTCGCCCGCGGCCTCGACCTCTCGCCCGTGCACGAGTGCCTCATCGAAGAGAGCGTGCTCGGTTGGAAGGAGTTCGAGCTCGAGGTGATGCGCGACCTCGCCGACAACGTCATCATTATTTGCTCGATTGAGAATTTTGACCCCATGGGCGTTCACACGGGCGACTCCATCACCGTTGCGCCGGCACAAACGCTCACCGACCGCGAATACCAGAAGATGCGCGACGCGGCTATCGCCGTGATGCGCGAGATCGGCGTCGAGACGGGCGGGTCCAATGTGCAATTTGCCGTCAACCCGCAAGACGGCCGCATGACGATCATCGAGATGAACCCGCGCGTCTCGCGTTCCTCTGCGCTCGCGTCCAAGGCCACCGGTTTTCCCATCGCGAAGATCGCGGCCAAGCTCGCCGTGGGCTACACGCTCGACGAGATTCCCAACGACATCACGCGCAAAACGCCGGCGTGCTTCGAGCCAACCATCGATTACGTCGTGGTCAAGATTCCCAAGTGGCAGTTCGAGAAGTTTCCCGGCGCCGACGAAACGCTGGGCCCGCAGATGAAATCGGTCGGCGAAGTAATGGCCATTGGTCGCACGTTCAAGGAAGCGCTAATGAAAGCCTGGCGCGCGCTTGAAACCGGCAAGAAGACCGGCGCCGAAATCCTGGAGCCACGACGCCTGACGCAGATGCTGGTTACGCCGCGACCGGGACGCCTCGAATACATCCGCTACGCCTTCGAGCGCGGCTTGAGCGTGCGCGATGTCGCGCGCCTCACCAAAATCGATCCCTGGTTCCTGCACCAGTTGCGCGAAGTGACGTTGGCGCAGCAAACCATCGCACAATCTACTCCAAAAGATACAAGCGCTGAGCGCATGCGCCAACTCAAGCGTCTCGGCCTGAGCGACGAGCGCATCGCCACGGAATGGAAGCTCGAAGGCCACGCGGGCGTCGAGCAGGTGAGAAAACTGCGCGAAGGGCAGGGAATTCGCCCCGTCTTCAAGCTCGTGGACACCTGCGCAGCCGAATTCGAATCCATGACGCCGTATCTCTACTCGACATACGAGGAGGAGGACGAAGCGCCGCCGACTTCGACGCCGAAGATCATCATTCTTGGGTCGGGTCCGAACCGCATCGGCCAGGGCATCGAATTCGATTATTGTTGCTGCCACGCGGCTTTCGCGCTCAAAGACGACGGCTACGAGACGATCATGGTCAACTGCAACCCTGAAACCGTCTCCACCGACTACGACACCAGCGACCGCCTCTACTTTGAGCCGCTGGTGCTTGAAGACGTGCTGGCCATCTACAACCACGAGGCGCAATCCGGCGCGAAGATTGGCATGATCGTGCAATTCGGCGGGCAAACGCCGCTGAACCTGGCTCAACGCCTCCTCGCAGCGGGCGTGCCCATCATCGGCACCTCGCCGGGATCGATCGACCTTGCCGAAGACCGCAAACAGTTCGGCAAGCTGCTTGAAGATTTGAAGATTCCGCAACCTCGCGGCGGCACTGCGACCAGTGTGGAGCAGGCTCTGGCCGTTGGTGAGCAAATCGGCTATCCCGTTCTGGTGCGCCCCAGCTACGTGCTCGGCGGCCGCGCGATGGTGATTGCCTACGACGCCGACGCCGTCAGCCGCTACATGCGCCAGGCTGTCGAGTATTCGCAGGAGCGCCCGGTCCTCATCGATCACTTCCTCGAAAATGCCATCGAAGTTGACGTCGACGCACTCTGCGATTCGAAAGACGTGCTGATAGCCGGCATCATGCAGCACATCGAGGAGGCGGGGATTCACTCTGGTGACTCCTCCTGTGTCTTACCCGCCGTCGGCATCAGCGAATCGACGCTTGAAACACTCCGCGCCTACACGCGCAAGCTGGCCCTCGCGCTCAAGGTCGTCGGCCTCGTCAACATTCAGTTCGCCATCCAGCGCGACGATCAGGGCAATGACCACGTCTACGTCATCGAGGTTAATCCCCGCGCGTCGCGCACTGTTCCCTACGTTTCGAAAGCCACCGGCGTGCCGTTGGCGAAAATCGCCGCGCGCCTCATGACTGGGCGCAAGCTGTGCGAGTTGCTTCCGGACAAACTTAAGTCCGGCAAGGATCTCGGCACCGGCGAGTATTTCTACGTTAAGTCGCCCGTCTTTCCCTGGTCCAAGTTTGCCGGCGTGGACACTGTTCTCGGTCCGGAAATGAAGTCGACCGGCGAGGTAATGGGTGTCGCGTCGACATTTGGCGAGGCTTTCGCCAAGGCGCAGCTCTCCGCTGGCCAGTTGCTGCCCACCGGCGGCACGGTCTTCTTCACCGTGAACGATCACGACAAGCAAGCTGTGATTCCGCTCGCGCGGCGCTATGTCGATCTCGGTTTCAAAATCGTCGCCACGGAGGGCACGGCCAACGTGCTTGAGAGCGCGGGAATGATTGTCGAACGCGTGTTTAAAGTCGACGAGGGCCGGCCCAACGCCGTGGATCTGATTAAGGAGAAGCGGATTCAGCTCGTCGTGAACACGCCTCGAGGCCAGGATGCGCTCTTCGACGAGAAGGCCATTCGCCGCGCCGCAGTCCTCGCGCGCGTCCCCACCATCACCACGCTGGCCGCCGCGCAGGCCGCGGCTGACGGCATTGCCTCCATGCAGAAGCATTCCGTCAATGTCTACGCATTGCAGGCGCTACACTCAGCGAACGGGCGCTGATTTAGAAATTCGGAGAAGGGAAGTCGCGTGTCTCCTGAACGAGAAATGCCCTAGGATTCCGCGCGCCGCCGTCGCATCGCCAGCCACGCGCCGATCGAGTAGCCCACCAGCGCCGCTGCCGGCCATGTGCCGATAAACGGGCCATCGTCGTCGATCAGCCCGCTCGGCTCAGGCAGGCTGAAGAATGTTCTCGACAGTTTCTCCGTCGCAGTGCATTGAAAGCAATGGCCTGGCCCGGTGGGCAAGTCCAGAACGTAGAGGCCTACGATCATCAGCCAGATGAACCCCGCCAGCCAAACAGCGGTCGCCATCTCGCCGGGGCGAATCCAAACGACGATCAGACCTACGGCAAGCGGAACGGCCAACGACAGCAGAAGAATAACCCACTGCGAAATGCCCACAGGATTCACAGCGTAGCCAACCAGCATCAGCGCGACCCACGAGGCCAGCGCGAGAAGCGAGTGCACGAAAAACGACACCGCCTGGCGGGCGAGCGATGGCGCCTTCCGCCGCTTGATTTCTTCGGTGTGCATCAACGTGTCCATCGATCGGACTCCTGCCCCCATCCTCACTCGCTTCTAGCGCTGGGTTTCCCCGCCTGCGCATAAATCTTATGCCGCGTGATTCCCAACATACACCGCAATGGTTCATGCGGCCAATCGAGACGCACTCGAGCGAAGAAGAACGCGCGACGACTCCGCGACGGGTTCTACAATAAACGAATGTTGATGGAAGGCGTTTTCGCCGCGGTTACAACGCCGTTTTACCCCGACGAGCGCATTTATTTCCGCAAGATCGAAGCCAACATGGCGCGCTACTCGCGCAGCCTGCTGGCGGGAATGGTCGTCCTCGGCTCGACGGGCGAGGCCGTCACGCTCAACGATGCGGAGACGCGCGACGTCCTTCGTGCCTCAATCGAGGCCACCGCGCCGGACAAGGTTCTTATCGCCGGGGTGGGGCGCGAGAGCGTTCGCACAACGATTGAAACGGCGGAGTTCGCTGCAACTCTCAACTACGACGCCGTCGTCGTTCGCCCACCCAGCTATTACGGTGGCCAGATTTCGCCGGCCGCAGTTCTTCATTACTTCCGCAGCATCGCCGACCGCTCGCCGCTCCCGGTTGTCCTCTACCACATTCCCAAGTTCGTTCCGATCGAGATGCCGATCGAGCTCATCGCCGAACTGGCCCAGCACCCAAACATCATCGGCATCAAGGATTCGAGCGGCGACGTGCAGCGGATCCGAGAGACGGTTGCCGCAACACAAAACGCTCCCCGGCGAACGGTTCAGGTTACGCAGGTGTTTGAAGCAGCCACGACGCGGATGATGGTTCCCAAACGCGAAGCTGGGCCGGAAGCCGGCGCGACGTTTGTTTCCGCAGGCGACCTGGCAGGGGGATCGGCCGTTGCGACAGCCCCACCTGCCGCTCCGGTGAAAACACGCAGCAGGGAACTGGGCTTTCAGGTTCTTACGGGCGCAGAACGGTCCATCTTCGCGGCGCTCGAAGCCGGTGCCTCGGGCGCCATCGTGGCCTTTGCCGCTTTTGCTCCTCAGGCCTGCGAGGAGATTTACCTCGCCTGGAAGGACCACGACTTGAAGCTTGCCGAAGAGAAGCAGCAACGCATTCTCGCCGCCGGCAATCGCATCGTAGGCGCGTTGGGATTGGCCGGGATCAAGTACGCATGCGACTTCAACGGCTACTACGGAGGCCGTCCGCGCGCGCCGATTCTGCCGCTTTCCGGCCCGGAAAAGGCAGAGGTTGAATCGCTCCTCGGCGAGATCCGGAACTAAATTGAACTGCTAAGTCATGGATAAGATCCCAAAGCTGGTCACGGCCACCGACGCTGATGTGCCGGATGTCGTATCGCTCATCAACCGGGCATTTCGCGGGCGCGGCGAAGAGGCAGGCTGGAGCATAAAAGAGGAGTACATCGAGGGCACCCGGATCACAGAGGATCTTCTGCGGGAAGACATGGCGGCAAAGCCGCATGCGACGCTGCTGCTGTGGCGTGAGAACAGAAACACGTTGCTCGGTTGTGTGTGGCTGGAACCGGAGCTAGGCGGTGTCTGGTACCTCGGGATGCTGGCGATCCCTCCGGGAAACCAGAAAGCCGGCCTGGGCCGAAAGCTGCTTGAAGCGGCAGAGAGGTGGGCGATGGAGCGCGGGGCAGCCGAGATTCGAATGACCGTCGTGAACCTTCGCGTGGCTCTCATCGATTGGTACAAACGGCGCGGCTATGCGCTGACAGGGCAGACAAAGCCGTTTCCATACGGAGACAACCGATACGGCACACCGAAGCGGAATGACCTGTATTTCGTTGTGCTTCGAAAGGTGCTGGCAGGTAAGGACTGAGGCGGGTTCGGCGCGGGGCCCATCTGCGGGTCGGGCTGGGGCGAATGCGTTGGTTTCGACCGATATGCGATGTCCGATAACAGATATTCTGTTAACTAAAGCCCGCCAAAGGCTGCGTAGCATGTTTCTATGCTCACTGGCGTCAAACTGGCCGTCGTTTCCTCCCACCTTCCCTTCGAAGACGCTGCTTCTACGTCCGCGCGCATGCGCACGCTCCCGCGCCTGTCAACGCAGCTGGTTAATCCTGGAAGTTTTGGCTGGATTACATCTTGTATCGGCCGAGGTCTTCGTCGTTCAGCCCCTCGAGCCAACCGCGAAGTTGCTCTGCCGTGGGGCCCTCAGGCGGACCGCTGGTGTTTAGCTTGGCGCTCTCCATCACCGTATCGGCCACATAAATCGGGCAATCGGCGCGCAACGCCAGCGCGATCGCATCGGACGGCCGGGCATCCACTGCAACCTGCTCGTCTCCCTGCCTCAGCCACAAAACCGCATAAAATGTATCCTCTTTAAGTTCCGTAATCACAATCTTTTCCAGCTCACCGTTCAAGTGATGAACGAGGTTCCGAGTCAGGTCGTGCGTCATGGGACGCGCCGCAGTCATCTTCTCGATCTCGAGCGCAATCGCGTTCGCCTCAAAGATGCCCACCCAGATCGGCATCACCGCGTCCGACCCCACATCCTTCAGCACCACGATCGGCATGTTTGTGGAGGGGTCCATCATCAGGCCTCGAATTCGCACCTCGATATCCATTCGTTCCCTCCTTTCGTGATCATCGCTCAGCGCCCCGCTCCGCGATCAGGTCTCCGCTTTCTTTAACTGGTTCCCTCGGTCCCTTGGTCCCTGTTCTTAGACGGCTTCGCCAACCAGGCTGTTAGGGTACGCTCCTACGATTCGAACCTTCAGGTAACTTCCCGGCGCCGGAGCAATCGGCTGTGTCCAGGCTACGTTCACCGGCTTGTTTTGCGTGCTGCGTCCGGCAATCTGCCCTCTCTGCGCGTTCGTCCCTTCGACCATTACCTCAAGAATCTCCCCGATCTGTTTGGAATAATTGACCCTCTGAATCTCCCGCTGCCTTTCAAGCAATACTTGAAGCCGCTTGCCCCTTTCCTCATCCGGCACCGTGTCGATCATCACCAGGGAGGGCGTATTTGGTCGCGCCGAGTATTTAAAGGCGAAGACGCAATCGTACTCGACTTGGGCGAGGAGGTTCATTGTCTCAATAAAATCGTCCTCGGTTTCGCCGGGAAAGCCAACAATAATGTCCGTCGAGAGCGAGATGGGCCGCTGCGCCGCTTTAATCCATGCGATCCGCTCCAGATACCACTCCGGCGTATATTCGCGCGCCATTCGCTTGAGGACTCGCGCCGAACCGGACTGTATCGGCAGATGCACATGGTCGCACAACGTCGGCACCCGGTCGATGGCTTCCACTATGTCCCGCGTAAAGTCCCGGGGATGGCTGGTGGTAAAGCGCACGCGCCGAATTCCGGGCACCTCGCCCACGGCAGCCAGCAGCTCAGCGAAGCTCGACTTCCCTTCCGGGTCGCGGTAGCTATTTACGTTCTGGCCGAGCAGCTGAATCTCTGTGTAACCCAGGTCGGCAATCCGCCGTGCCTCTTCGAACACCGACGATGAGCTGCGGCTGCGCTCCTTGCCCCTCGTGTAAGGCACCACACAGTAGGAACAGAACTTGTCGCATCCCTCAATGATGGTGATGTAGCCGCGGTAGGGGTTCTGCCGCGCTGTGAACTCGGTTTCAAAGGTCTCGTCGGTCTGCCGGTCGTCGAGACCGGTGATGCGGCTTTCGCCGGCTTCGAGGCGCGTGAGCATCTCCGGCAGCTTTCGGTACGAGGCCGAACCTGAGACCAGCGAAACATATGGCGCCCGCTCAAAGATCTTCTCGCCTTCCTGCTGCGCGACGCAGCCCAGCACGCCAAACCGCTTCCCTTGCTTGTGCAGCTTCTTGTAGTCGTTCAGGCGATTGAAGACTTTTTGCTCTGCTTTATCGCGGATGGAGCAAGTGTTGTAAAGGATCAGCCCGGCGTCTTCCTCGGTCTCCACCTGCCGGTATCCCTCCTGGCGCAGTGTGCCGATTACCTTTTCGGAGTCATGGGCGTTCATCTGGCAGCCGAAGGTCTCCAAATAGAATGTTTTCTCAGTCGCCATGGGCCTCTTTAGTATACGGGGAATCCGATTCCGCGCTGCGCTGTTGTAAGGTCGCCAGCCCCGCAGCTCCGCTAACCCCGCCAGCCCCGTCGCTTCACTGATGCAGCAGCTTGAACGCGTGAGTCCACTCATTCTTGGTGAACCCGAGCACGCACCACAACATGCACAGTGGCTCAATGGCGCGCGCCGATTCAACTTTCCCCATGTCCGCCGTCTCCCAGCCGAACTGCTCCAGAATCTGCGCGGTCACCGCCTTGGCCCCGTCATCATTCCCGCAGATGAACATCGTCGGCTTGCCGGCCTTGTACTGCGGATTCACGAACTGACCGTGGCCCACCGAGTTGAACGCCTTGACGAAATGCGCCTTGGGGAACGCGCGCTGCAGCCGCTCCATCAGCGAGTCATCGAGCGTGGTGAAGAACTTCAGAACTCCATTCACCGGCGGCGCATCGGCGATGGGGTTGCACGCGTCCATCACCAGCTTGCCGTCCAGGTTGGCGCTTCCCGCCAGGCGCAATACATCGGCCGCGATCGAGCCCTTCACCGCCAGCGCCAGCACCTCGCCGAATGCCGCCGTTTCGCTGAAGCTGCCCACCTGAGCTTTGGAATTGATACGCTTCCACTCCGCCAGCTTTGCCGGGTCGCGCGTGCCGATCATTGTAGGGTGGCCATGCTTGATGAATCCTTCCGCGAGCGCCTTTGCCACATCGCCTGAACCAAGAACTCCAACTTTCATCGTGGTTTCTCCTCACTATTGCTTTTGTTGATCGCGAAGCCCGGTGTGCAGATAGGCCACCACCGCGTCCATCTGCTCTTTCGTCATTTGATAGGCAAACGAGGGCATCATTCCCTTGCCCGACAACAAAATCTGCTCCACCTCTCGATCCGTCGCCGGCTCACCATCCGGCAATGTGTTCCGGCTGAAGAGTCCGTGCAAGTTCGGCGGAACCGTCTTCAAATGCAGATCATTCTCCTCGTGGCAGTGAGCGCAACCTACGTTGTAGAGGTGCTTGCCCTCGGCCTGTTGCGCCGTCAGCTTCGGCGTCGAGCGGCAGCCCATGATTTCCATCGCCATCAGCGCAACAGCCCAGCTTAACTTCCTCACCGTTTTCTACGCCTTCTTTGTGAATTCTTGTTCACAACGCCGCCAGGCCGCCCGCCGACTATCCTTATCCTATGACGCTGCCCACGCTGGATCAGATTCACGAAGCGCAAAACATCGTCTATCGCTTTATGCCGCCCACGCCGCAATACAGTTGGCCGCTCATCAACCAGCGGATCGGCGCCGAGGCCTGGATCAAGCACGAGAACCACTCCCCCGTCGGGGCATTCAAACTGCGCGGCGCGTTGGTCTATGGAACATGGCTCAAGCAAGCGCAACCGGGCTTAGCTGGCATGGTGGCGGCCACGCGCGGCAACTTTGGACAGGGTGTGGCAATGGCCGCCCGCGTGCTCGGGATGAAAGCAGTCATTGTGGTGCCCCACGGCAACTTCGCCGGGCAGAATCGTGCCATGCAGGCGCAAGGCGCGGAACTGGTCGAGCACGGGCACGATTTTCAGGAGTCGCTTGAATTTGCGCGCACCCTCGCCGGTGAACGCGGCTACGCAATGGTTGAATCGTTTAATGAAAAACTGGTTTGGGGCACAGCCACCTACGCACTGGAGCTGTTCCAGGCGGCGCCGAGATTGGACGTTGTATACGTTCCGATCGGACTGGGCTCGTCGATCTGCGGTGTTGTGGCCGCGCGCAATGCTCTCAATCTGGCGACCGAGATTGTCGGAGTCGGGTCCGATGCATGCCGCGCCGCCGCAATCAGCTTCAAAGAGCGCAAACTGGTTGAAGCGCCCGCGGATTCGCTGATCGCCGATGGCCTCGCCTGCCGCAGGCCCAATCAGGATGCATTGGAAGTCATCTGGAGTCAGGTCGCGCACATCGTCGAAGTCTCTGACTCCGAGATCGCGGAGGCAATGCGCATTTATTTTGACGACACGCACAACGTTGCCGAAGGCGCCGGAGCCGCTTCCCTGGCCGCCGCGCTGAAGGAGCGGTCGATTCTCTCCGGCAAACGCGCCGGCATCATCCTCACCGGAGGCAATGTGGATCGTGAATTATTGATCGCCGCTCTCAGCGGTGAGTTTCAGTCTGTGAGGCGGGCATGAGCGAGCGCCACGAACATCTCACACCCTTTGCTCATTCAGCCAGTAATCGCTGCTTCGGCTGCGGCCCGGCCAATGAAGCCGGCCTGCGCCTCGAATTCCTGCTCGCCGATGACGGTTCCGTCGTGAGCCATCCCGTTGTCCCTCGCACCTTCGACGGCCACCCCAGCTATCTGCACGGCGGAATTATCGCCACGCTGCTCGATGAGGCCATGAGCAAAGCAGTGCGCGCTCAGGGCAAGACCTCGATGACGCGCAAGATCGAGATCGATTACCTCCGCCCAGTTCCCAGTGGAACGCCTATCCGCATCGAGGGCCGCGTCGTCCGCAACGAACCGCGCAAGCATTGGGCCGAAGCCCGCGTCGTTAGTCAAAAAGGGACCGTGCTTGCAGAGGGCAAGGGGCTGTTCATTGAAGTCCGCCCACCCGTCAAAAACTAAGGGCGGCCCGAGAACCGCCCTTCATCAAATGAATGATTGCCAAGTTTAATGCACCATGTTGATCGTGTCCTGCGTGACCGTGTCGAATGTAGTCACTGATTTGGCATTTGCCTCGAACGCGCGCTGCGCAATAATCAGGTCGGAGAACTCCGTCGAGATATTCACGTTCGATGCTTCCAGCGCATCGTCCTGCACGGTGGCCAGGCCCGAAGTGCCCGAGGTTCCCATCACGGCCGTACCGCTGGCTTGTGTCGTTTGATAGTCTCCGTTCCCCATCAGGTTCAGGCCCTGGCTATTGGTTACATTGGCCAGCGCCAGTTGCCCCACATTCTGCTGCTGCCCATTCGAGTAGCTAGCCGTAACCGTTCCGTCGGAGCCAACGGTGAAGCTTTGATACTGGCCGCTGGCATAGCCGTTCTGCGTGGTGGCCGAAACGGCGGAGGTCGTGTCCACCTGGCTGATGGTCGGCGTGCCCGCGGCGCCCATCAAATTCCACTGAACGTTCAACCCTGCAGCCCCATCGGCCAGCACGTTGGTCGCGGCGGGATTGAAGTTGAGCGCGATGGACGAGACATCGCCCGGCGCCGTTCCGACGGTCGACGGGTTCGCTGCGCCGGTTGGCTGCACCTGGGTCAGATTTCCGCTCTGATTGAAGGTCATGGTTCCGGTGATTGCCGCCGGCGCCGCGTCTCCGCCTGCCGCTGAATAATCCGCAGCCGGCAATGCGACCGAATACGTCCACGTATTCGCGGCCGCGCCCGGCTCGAACGTCACAGTCGCCACATGCGGTTCGCCCAATGAGTCATACACCGTGACCTGCGCGGGAAATTGCGTCCCCTGCTCCGTCGTCGCGTCAAGATTAGCAGTCATATTCATTGTGGTCGTGGCCTGCGGCTCCTGCACCTGACCCACGGGAACATTGACCGCTGTCAGCGGCGCATTGGGGTTTACCACTCCGTCGACCGCCGGGTAGCCCATCACATTCAGGCCGTTGGAGGTGACGAGATTCCCATTCGTGTCCAGCGAGAAATTGCCTGCACGAGAATACTCGTAGCCGCCGGATCCATTGCTGACCACAAAAAATCCACTCCCGTTTAACGCCACATCCGTAGAGTTGCCGGTGGAATTGATGGAGCCTTGCGTGAATGAAATCTCATTCGAGGCCACCTTCACGCCCGCGCCCACCTGGATCGGGTCGCCCGAGCCGGTGGAACCAATCTGCTGGTAGAACAGATCGGAGAAGTTGGTCGACTCCGACTTGAAGGCCGTGGTGTTCATGTTCGAGAGATCGTTTGCAATCGTATTCAAGGCAGTAGAATCGGCCTCAAGGCCGGTAAGCGGAATTGAAAAACTTGCCATGGTCCATCTCCTCTATGTCTTCACATCGGTTATGCGGGCCATCG
>JBEKWT010000038.1:0-13599 GCA_049512795.1 Occallatibacter sp. | reverse complement strand
CGAGAGTGGCGTATTCCTGCGTGTTGTCGTTGTCGCATCCCGCAGAGCCGTTGTCGCCGGTCGAGACCATGGCGGTTTGGCCCTGAGCAGCGGCCTGTTCCCACAGCCCGTTGAGGAACGAGTTGGTGGATCCAAGATCGGCTTCACACAGGCCGAAGCTCAAGCTGATGACGGGCGCGACGTTGCCGTATACAGCGTGCTCCATGGCCAGGTAAAGCCCGGGTTCGAGCGGCGTGTCGCCGGCAATGACCAGATCGATGGTGGCGTTGGGAGCCACTGCGCCCGACCACTCGACGTCGAGATAGGCCTCGACGGAGGCGCCGTTGGGTCCGTCGGGATTGTTGACGCCGTCTACGCCGGGATCATTACCGTCAATGATGACCTGCGGCGGATTTGCGGGCAGGCCGAAGAGGGTGCGGAATTGGTTGACGAGATCGATGTTGATGTTGGACTCGTTGATGATGGCGATGGTCTGGCCGGCGCCGTTGACGCTGGCGTTATAGAGCGGCTGAAGATCGTATTGGACGGCGAAGTCGCCGGGCGCGAGGACGAAATTCTCGCCGGAGCTGTTGCCCCAGGTCCAGCTTGGCGTGACCTGATGCGTGGTGGGATTGAGGGAAGCTTCGCCAAGCTTCTTGACGTAACTTTTGGGGTGGAAGTTGTTGAGCGAATTGAACCCGCCGATGACAGGGGCTAACGCCGCGGGAATCTGCGGATCGTTGGCGTTGGCGTAGTGGGTCTCACCGTCGACCACGTATTTGTGAATCTGGGTGTGGAAGGCGTCGCGCAATTGAGCCACGCTGCCTGAGAATTCGAGCGTTGCCTTGCCTGGATTCACCCTGGAGACGACGAAGCCGTGGCTGCCAAGCCAGGATTCAATGGTGGCGATGTCCTGGTCGGAGGCTCCGAACTGAGCGCCGAACTGGTCCGGGGTGAGCCATTGGTGGTAGGTCGGCGAGCCCGGCGTGTGCATCTGCGCGACGAGCTGGCTGAGCGCGGTTTCCTGGGCGGGGCTTCGCTCAAGGACGAGCTGCATGCGGTCAAGCTGCATGCCGTCGGGCGCGGCTCCACGGTCGTTCGCAGCGTTGGCTAGTGGACTCACAGTGTGGGTAAGCGTCACACGCTGGCTTTCATCGATTGAGTTGACGATGCGGACGGCTGGGCCGGCATGTTGTGCCTGGGAGGCAATCGAAAAGCAGAAGACACATGCCAACACGCACAAGGGGAGTGAACGCGAATGGATCATACGCGAATGAATCATTGGTGAGGTCCTGGACCCTTTCTTGAGAGAGACCGCTCGAAAAGCGGAAGAGTTGCCGCAAGCGGCAGAGATAGAGTTGCGGTTAATAGCGAGAAACCCGGCGAAACGCCGGATCCGCTCGAACAGTCCGACCGAATTGGCCGACGAATTCATCATAGAAGGACGGAGGGCCCGAAGAACCCGGGTGGGCGCCGGCGACGTGTACCTTCCAACTGCCGCGTTCCGGTCGTGCAAGCGGGATGGCCTCCCTGCTTGCTCGCCAATGCCGCAGAACATTCGATACACCGTGGCCGTTTAACTCTGAATGAGGAACAAAGAAAAGGCTTTTGTGACAGATAAAACCCCTGATCTCGAAAAGTTAGACGCGGTTGAGCGAGGAAGGTTGAAAGACTGGGGCCGGGAAAGACCGAAAACTGGAGCATCCTGTGCAACTTGGGAGCTGCCAGGCGGGCGAATTCAGCGAGCCTGGCTTCGCCGGTCCGCTGGGAATGATTTGCCGAGTCGAGACGGGTGAAAGGGGCGGGCGGAGGGTAGCAATTGCAATAGACAATTGGTTTCCTATGGTATATGATTCGGTTTCTTGATTGAAACAAAGGCATTTTGTAGAGTGGCAGCATGCGCGCTTCGCTGTTCATAACCTGTTATAACGACACGTTGTTTCCCGAGACCGGACGCGCGGTACTTCGCTTGCTGGAGCGTCTCGGCGTTGAGGTGGAATTCCGGCGAGGCCAGACGTGTTGCGGCCAGATGCATGCCAATACGGGATTCCGGGGCGAGGCTTTCAGCCAGGCGAAGCGCCTGGTGAAGCTGTACGCCGATGCGGAGGTGGTCGTGATTCCGTCATCGTCGTGCGTGGCAATGATCCGCGATCAGTATTCCGGGCTCTTTGAGGAGCTTGGAGACGAGGCCCTCCGTAAGGAGTTCGCTGCGCTCGTGCCGAGGGTCCACGAATTGAGCGAGTTCCTTGTCGACAAGCTGGGCGTGGACGATGTGGGCGCGTACTTTCCGCATCGCGTGACCTACCATGCGAGTTGCCATGGGCTGCGGGCCTTGCAACTGGGCGATCGGCCATTCCGGCTGCTGAACAAGGTCCGTGGGCTGGGCTTCGTGCCGCTTGAGAATCTGGATCGCTGCTGCGGATTTGGCGGGACGTTCAGCGTGAAGAACGCGGAGGTTTCGTCGGCGATGCTGGCGGTGAAGCTCGAGGACGTGCTGCGGACGGGCACGGAGTTCTGCACGGCTCTGGACAATAGCTGCCTGATGCACCTTGGCGGAGCGCTGCATCGCCAGAATGCAGGAATGAAGACGATCCACATGGCACAGATTCTGGCCAGCACCGAGGATCACCCCGTGGAGTTGATGGGATGAGTGCAGTGGTGGAGCACGAGGTCGTGGCGGAGCGCGAGGTTATGACGGAGCGCGAGGTTATGGACCGTCCGATTCTCGATCCGGCGCTTGCGCCGCCGTTCCCCGTCGCGGCGCTCCCCCTGCTTCGTAATTTGCAGTTGCGCAAAAATGTGGCTCACGCCATCGATGTGATTCAAGCCAAGCGCGCGCGGCTGGTAGCGGAGAAGCCGGATTGGCAGGCGCTCCGTTCGGCAGCTTCTCGGATTAGAGATGAGGCACTACAAGATCTCGGTGCGTACCTCGAACAATTCGAGGCGAGGTGTACGGCTGCCGGCGGCACGGTGCACTGGGCACTTGATGCGGCCGATGCGCGGAAGATCATTCTCAAAATTCTGCGCGAAGAGAAGGCCGATGAGGTCATCAAGATCAAAACGATGACTTCGGCAGAGATTCAACTCAATCCATTTCTCGAGGCCAACGGTGTTCGAACCTACGAGACGGATCTGGCGGAGATCATTCTGCAACTCGGCGAGGGAGAGCCCTCGCACATCGTGGTTCCGGCGCTGCACGTCAATCGCGGCCAGGTGCGGGAGATCTTCGCGCGGCGCATGGGAATTGAGAATCTCTCCGACGAGCCGGAGGCGCTGACGGCGGCTGCGCGGAATTATCTGCGGCAGAAATTTCTCTCGGTGCCGACGGCAATCAGCGGAGCGAATTTCCTGATCGCGGAGACGGGCTCGGTGGTGGTGGTGGAATCCGAGGGCAACGGGCGCATGTGCCTTACGTTGCCGCGAACGATGATCACGCTCGCCGGGATCGAAAAAGTGCTGCCGCGATTCGCCGATCTCGAGGTGATGCTTCAACTGCTGGCTCGATCGGCAACGGGCGAACGGATGAATCCCTACACGTCGCTCTGGACCGGCGTGACGCCAGGAGACGGGCCGCAGAAATTCCACGTCGTCCTGCTCGACAATGGCCGCTCGTCGATTCTCGGCCGCAAGACGGAACGGCAGACCCTGCGCTGCATTCGCTGCGCCGCGTGCATGAACACCTGCCCGGTGTACCGGCAGACCGGAGGCCACGCGTATGGGTCGGTGTATCCGGGTCCGATTGGCGCCATTCTGACGCCCCAGCTTGAGCAGATGCGGCATGCGCAATCGCTGCCTTTCGCCTCTTCACTCTGCGGCGCGTGCTACGAGGTTTGCCCGGTCAAGATCAACATCCCGGAGGTACTGCTGGAGCTTCGCGCGCGCGTTACCGATCAGGAGCGCAAGCAGGCATTGCGGTTCTTCGATCCGCTGTATCTCGGGTTGCGCGCGGCGAACCTGATCTTTTCGCGGGCGTGGCTGTTTCACGCGGCGCAGCGCATGGGCCGGATCGCCCTGCGCCTCTTCACGCGCGAGGACGGTTGGATCCACGCGTTGCCGGGCATCGGAGCGAAGTGGACCCAGACACGCGATCTGCGCGGGCTGCCCGATCAGACCTTTCACGAATGGTGGGAGAAGAACAGAGACCGAGGGAACAAGGGACCAAGGGAAAAAGGCCGCAAGCGAACAAGCGATCGAGGGAACAAGGGGGCAGACGGACAATGAGCGAGTCTTCTTCCCGAGAAGCTATTCTCGATCGCATTCGCGCCGCCAGCGGCGGCGGGCAGAACCCCGCGGTGACGGCGGAGGAAGCTGCGCAGCGCTTCGGGCGGCTGCCGCGCGATTATCAAGTGCGCGGCGAGTTGACCGTCAGGGCCTGCCAGGAACTGTTTATGGAGCGCCTTCGCGAATACGATGCCAAAGTAGTCGAGTGCGCGCCGGAGGAGCTTGGGGCCACGATTGCTGCGCAAATCGAGGCCAGCGGCAGACGCCGATTTATTGCGGCGTCCGGAGTTCCGAACGCCTGGCTGGTTACGGCTGCGTGGCAGATCATCGGATTCGAATGCGATATCGACCACGGTCTGACAGCTACAGAGATTGAGAAGGCCGAAGGGGTGATCACGGCCTGTTTTTGCGGCGTGGCAGATTCAGGCACGATAGTTCTGCACCACTCCGCGACCGAGGGACGGCGGGTGATCACGCTGCTTCCGGACTGGCACTTGTGCATTGTGCGGGCCAGCCAGATTGTGGAGACGTCGCCCGAGTATTTCGATCGCTGCAAGCAGCCGCCCGAACTTGTCACCTGGATTTCCGGGCCTAGCGCAACGGCGGACATTGAGATGACGCGCATCAAGGGCGTTCATGGGCCGAGATTCCTGAACGTGATTGTGGTGAACGACAGAGAACAGGGAACAGGGACCAGGGATTAGGCGACCCAGGGGCCCGGGACGTCGGGGTCGGGGAGTCATTGGAAGGCGGGAAAGGAAGGGTCATGAAGATTTCGGGTTCGAACGTTCAGGAAGTTGCATTCCAGGCATTGGATTCTTTTCGGATCGAGCTTCCCTCGTGGGGATTTGCCAACACCGGCACGCGCTTCGGCAAGTTTGTGCAGGCTGCGGCCGCAAGCACCATCGAGGAAAAGTTTGCCGACGCGGCCGAAGTAAACCGGCTGACCGGCGCAACGCCCACCCTGGCGCTCCATGTTCTTTGGGATCTACCCGACGGGCTCAAGGATGTGCCGGCGGTGAAGCAGTTGGAACGGCGCTTCGGCATCCGCTCGGGAGCGATCAATCCCAACCTATTCCAGGATCAGGAATACAAATTCGGTTCGCTGTGCAATCCATCGGCCTCCATCCGCGAGAGAGCGCTGGAGCACCTGCTGGACTCGATCGAGATCGCGAAGGCGCTGGGGTCACGAGATGTTTCACTGTGGATGGCCGATGGATCGAATTATCCCGGCACGCAAAGCATGCGCAAGCGAATCGGCTGGCTTGAGGAGGCATTGCGGGTTGCGCACGGGCATCTGGCGCGCGATCAGCGATTGCTGGTGGAATACAAGCCCTTCGAGCCTGCGTTCTATCACACCGATATCGCCGATTGGGGCATGTCGAGCCACTTGGCGCGTCAGGCGGGGCCGCAGGCGCGCGTGCTGGTGGATACCGGCCACCACTACAGCGCGCAGAACATCGAGCAGATTGTGGCGTGGCTGTTGCACACCGGGATGCTGGGCGGGTTCCACTTCAACGACCGGCGCTACGCCGACGACGACCTGACGCTGGGCTCGATCGATCCCTACCAGATCTTTCGCATCTTCCACGAGATCCATGCGGCAAGCGACGACGACCTCAAAATCGACATTGCCTACATGATTGACCAGAGCCACAACCTGAAGGGCAAGATGGAGGCGATGGTGCAGACCGTGGTGACCGCGCAGGAGCTCTATCTGAAAGCCGCGCTCATCGATCGCGAAAAACTGGCGGAGCTGCAACAGAATTGCGATCTGGTGGGCGCCGAGGAGCTTTATCGCGGGGCTTTCTGGTACGACGTGCGCCCGTTGACGCGCGCGTGGCGCGAGGCCCATGGGCTGCCGGCTGACGCGCTGGAGGCATTGCGGGCAAGCGGCTATGTGGAACGCGCGGCCGAGGAGCGCGGAAGCCGCAGTTCGGCCGTAAGCAGTTATGCGTGAATTTGTTCTGTGATCGGTGGCGAGGCGTGTTTCAATAGGGGTATCAAGAAGAGTCAAAGCGGGGAGGGATCGTTGGCCAAGGCGAAGATCAAGCGGCTGTACCTGATTCCGATTCTCTCCAAGGCGCTCGACGTCATCGAGCTGCTGGAGCAGGATAATACGCCCTTGACGCTCGAGGACGTTTACCAGCGAACCAACATCTCCAAGACCAGCGTCTACCGCATTCTGAAGACACTTGTGCATCGGGGCTATCTGGCGCAGACGCCCAGCGGCCAGTACCGGCTTGTATCGCGGCCGCGTCGACTGCGCTTTGGATTTGCCGTGCAGAGTGCGGAGATGCCGTTCAGCGAGGCGGTGGCGCAGAGCGTGGCAGCGGCTGCGGCGGCCTCGGGCGTAGAACTGATCATTCTCGATAACCGCTACGATCCCGCAGTGGCGGTGCGCAACGCCGAAGAATTCGTGGCAAAGCGCGTGGATCTGGTGCTCGAATTCCAAGTGGAAGAAGCGGCAGCGCCGCGAATCGCGCACATCTTCAAGAAGGCCGAGATTCCCCTGGTGGCCATCGACGTGCCTCATCCCAATGCGACGTACTTCGGCGTCGACAACTTCGAAGTTGGGTACGAGGCTGCATCCATCCTGGGACAGTATGCCCAGAGGCAATGGAAAGGCAAGGTGGACCGCGTTGTGGGCGTTGGATTCAGGGAGGCGGGGAGCTTTGTGCAGAACCGCATTGCCGGCGCATTCGACGGAATCCGGGACCGGTTCAAGGATCTGACCCCCGACCAGTTCGTGCAGATCGAGGGACGAGGCATGCGCGAAGCGAGCCACAGGGCAATGAACGAGTATCTTCGCGCGAGAAACCCCAGTGAGAACACACTGGTTGCTGCCGCCACCGATAGCAGCGCGCTGGGTGTTCTGGACGCGGTACGCAAGGCAGGGCAGGAAGCCAATTTCGCCATCGTGGGCCAGGACTGTATTCCCGAGGTGCTGGAGGAGATGCGCAGGGGTTCGAGCGCGATTGTTGGCTCCATCTCGCACGAGCCGGAGACCTACGGACCGCGGCTGATCCAGCTTGGCATTTCGATCTTGCGCGGGTATACCGTGCCTCCTTATAACTACGCCCATCACCGCGTGGTAACGCCGGATACGCTGAGCGCGGAAGACAAGGCGCGAAAGCCGGTGCGCGAGAGTTCGGCACACCTGGAGCCAGTGGGCGAGCTGGCCTGAAACACGGTGAAATCGGCATTTCCCGTGGCGCATGCGAGCCGGCTTTCGGTTTTGGCCGCCCGGAATCCGGGTCTGAAATGATCTCCGGCAGCTCCAGGCTGTATCATGGTTTGGAGTTCGAATCATTCCCCATTTGAGTGCTTTATGACATCAGCGACAACTGCATCTCCTGTACTCCATTTCCTCGAGGACCGCTGGGATCCCACCGTGGCGGATGGCCTCGATGAGCCTGAACTTCTCCGCTACCGCTCGAATCTGCTCGGTTCGGACCTGCGCATCACCAACTTTGCCGGCGGAAACACCAGCTCAAAGATCGTCGAGACGGATCCGCTGACAGGCAAACCTGTTGAAGTGCTGTGGGTGAAGGGCTCCGGCGGCGACCTGGGCAGCATCAAGCGCACCGGCTTCGCCACGCTCTACCTGGAGAAGCTGCTGGCACTGGAGCGCATCTACAAAGGCGCGGAATTCGAAGACGAGATGGTGGAGATGTATGCGCTTTGCGCCTTCCGCAACAATCCGGTGGCCGCATCCATTGACACGCCCCTGCACGGATTCCTGCCCTTCCCGCACGTCGATCACCTGCACCCCGACTGGGGGATCGCGCTCGCGGCGAGCGCGAACGGCAAAACCCGGATGGACGAGTTCAACCGCGAGTTCGGCCACCATCTGGTTTGGCTGCCGTGGCAGCGGCCCGGCTTCGAGCTGGCCATGATGATGAAGCGGATCGTCCACGAGAATCCTGGTTGCGACGGCATCGTCCTGGGCGGGCACGGGCTCTTCACCTGGGGCCAGACGCAGCGCGAGTGCTACCTGAACACGCTGAACATGATCGACAGCATTGGGCAGTTCATTGAGCGGCATGGAAGCAGCAAGGGCAAGATTCGATTCGGCGGCGAGGCCGTGCCGGCTCGCTCTGACCGCCGTGACCTCGCGAGCCAGATCGCTCCGTTTCTTCGTGGGCGCATCAGCGCCCGGCAACGGTACATCAGCAGTTTCTGCGATGCGCCCGACGTGCTCGAGTTCGTGGATTCGGCGTATGGCAAGGAACTCGCCTTCCTTGGCACCAGTTGTCCGGACCACTTTATTCGCACCAAGATCCGGCCCATGTTTGTGCCGTGGGGCGCGAACGACGATATAGAGGCGCTGAAAACGCAGATCGATTGTGCGCTGGCCGAGTATCGTGACCAGTACCGCGCCTACTACAGCACGTTTGCCAAGCCCGATTCGCCCGCAATTCGCGACGCCAGCCCCGCCGTCGTGCTGATTCAGGGAATGGGGATGTTCAGCTTTGGCAAAGACAAGATCGAGGCCCGCATCACGGGCGAGTTTTACACCAATGCGATTCATGTGATGGAAGGCGCGAGTTTGCTGGGCGAGGGCAAAGCGAGCGGCACCGTGCCCCAGTGCGCGCCGGGAATGGATCCGGCAAGCTTCAAAGTCTTTGACAATTACGTGGCATTGCCGGCTGCCGAAGCGTTCCGCATCGAGTATTGGGCGCTGGAGGAGGCCAAAATTCGGCGCCGGCCGCCGGAGAAGGAGCTTAGCCGGCGCGTGGCGTTCGTGGTGGGCGGCGCCAGTGGCATCGGGCGCGAAGTGGCGCGGCTGGCTGCGTCGCGCGGCGCGCATGTGTTTCTCGCCGACCGCAATGAAGAAGGCTTGGCGCGCGTGGCCGGCGAAATTGCCGCTATCGCGTCGCCCGAGTTTACCAGTTACCATGGCGTCGACATTCGCAGTCGCCAGTCGATTCACAAAGCACTCGGCGAAGCAGCGCTTGTTTTCGGTGGCATCGACATTCTCATCAACACCGCGGCACTGTTTCCGTCCACTGCGGAGGGCGAGATCGCCGACGAGATGTGGTCCGACACGCTGGCCGTAAACGTGACCGCGAACTACCTGCTCGCCGATGAAGCCGCGAAGCTTTTTGAGGAGCAGGGACTGCACGGGAACATCGTCTTCACCAGCTCGGCCAACGCGGTGGTGGCCAAGCGCGGCAGCGAGGCTTACGACGTGAGCAAGGCCGCGCTCTCGCACCTGATCCGCGAACTGGCGGTGAGCATGGCGCCCAACGTGCGGGTGAACGGCATCGGACCCGCCACCGTGGTGAAGGGTTCATTGATGTTTCCGCGCGACCGCGTGCGCGCCTCGCTGCGCAAATACAATATTCCTTTTCAGGAATCGTTCAGCGACGATGAGCTTCGCAGCCGCCTGGCGTCGTTTTATGCCGAGCGGACATTGACGCACAAGGCAATCGGCGGTTCCGACTGTGCGGAAGCCATTCTCTTCCTGGCCAGTCCCCGGGCGCGTTGCACCACGGGCCACGTGATTCCTGTGGACGGCGGCCTGACCGAAGCCTTCGTGCGCTAGAGAAACCGGAGTCTCGCTTTCGTCATGCAAGAAGCTGCGCGCGTTGCCGTCGATTTAGGCGCAGAAAGCTGCCGCGTTTCTCTGCTTCGCTGGATCAACAGCGAACCCGTTGTCGAAGTCATCCATCGCATTCCGAATGGTCCGCAGCGCCACGGCGATTCGCTATGCTGGCCGCTCACGCGCATTCTAGCCGGACTTGAAGAAGGTCTGCGCAAAGCCGCCGCGGCCGCTCCCGAGGGAGTTGCATCGATTGGCGTCGACGGTTGGTCGGTGGACTACGTGCGCCTTGCGCCGAGCGGCAAAATGCTGCGCGAGCCATCCTGCTATCGCGATGAGCGTACGACGGCGACCAAAGAAGCAGCCGACCGTATCATCTCCCCGTTTGACTTGTACCAGCGAACCGGAACCTATCCGCTCAAGATCAATACCGTGTACCAGCTTCTCGCCGATCCTGCGGCGGCAATCGAAGGAGAAGAAAACAGAATCGGACGGAAACAGCAAAAAATTGACCCGGGCGCGCCATGGGTCATGTTTCCGGAGTTTGTTCTTTACTGGTTGAGCGGGCGCCGCGTGGCCGAATACACCAACGCCACACACACCGGGCTGGTGAATCTGAAAACTGGAAACTGGGATTCGGAGCTGTTCGAGCTGCTCGGGCTGCCGCTCGAGGCCGCGCCGCCACTCGTTCCGTCGGGCACGGTTTTGGGACCGCTGATCGGGCCACTGGCGCAGCTGGACGCGTTTCGCGCCACGCAGATCATCGCACCGGCCACCCACGACACGGCGAGCGCCATTGCCGGCATTCCAACTGACCTGAGCTCGGCCGCGTACATCAGCTCGGGCACATGGTCGCTGGTGGGTACCATCACGCGGGACCCGGTCACGACAAAACACGCCTTCGACGCCGGCTATACGAACATCGGCGCGGCAGCCGGCGGGCTCTTGTTTCACTCGCTCATCAACAGCATGTGGGTGCTTAAACAGTGCATGGATGCGTGGGCGGCGGATGGGCGGCGTTGGTCCATTGAGAATCTTGTTCAGGAGGCTGCTGAGCGCAGCTCTGCTGCAACGGGCGTGCTGGACATGGATGCCGAAACGTTGATGCTCGACAACGGAATGCCGCAGCGCATCAACAGCGAGCTCGCGAGGCTGGGCTTCGACGTCATTCCCGATGTGGCCGGCAACGAGCCGCTGTTCGCGCGGACGATCTTTGAAAGCCTTGCGCTGAGGTACGCGTCGGCGACGGCGAACCTCGAAAAAATGCTGGGGCGCAAGCTCGAGCGCATTCACATGATTGGCGGGGCGACCCGCAATCAATTGCTCGTAAGGCTGACCGAGCAGCGGACGGGCTTGAAAGTCGAGATTGGCGAAACCGAGAGCTCGACCATCGGCAACCTGGCCGTGCAACTGGCGGCAAGTGAGGCGGCAGGCGAGCGCGTTACGCCCGGAGCCGTGCGCAAGTGGGCAACTCGACTGTGCCAGAATCAACATCGGCCCTTGACGCAGCCTCGCCGAAAGCCGTAGTTTGTCCTTACACGGGAAAGGAGGTTGATCCAGCCTATGAGCAAAGATTGTTCGAGATGTAACTTACGTGAGGTGACTGAGGCCTAGGGCATCGCGCCCCTGACTCAGGTAAGTCCAGACGGAGGATTCTCCGTCATGGCTCTGGCACTCGCGGAAGCGCGATGGCCTTAGTCCAATCCCAACAGTCCACCGACAAGGAAACCCCGCATAAACAGCGGGGTTTTCTTTTGTGCGCCCTACGGAATGAAATGGTGCCGGGGACGGGGTCAAATCTTAAAGCGTGTCCCAAGGGAGAGCACGGAAAGGGAGTCATTTACACGCAATCAAAAATAGATTCCACTTCGTGTTTTTCTTCGCTTTCGGCACGAAATTGCTCCTAAATAAACCCCTTCTTTTCCGCGTGTCGAATCGACGTGACGTCGAAGTTGTTTCCGATTACCTTCTTTCCGTCGAACCATTCGCAATAGCACTCATTACCTGAGACCCACTTCACCGTCATGTCCGGGCCACCCGACTTCAATACCACTACATCCCCCGGCTGAATTTGGCCACTCATAAAATAATCTCCCCATTTGTTGCTGTCTAATTCTATACCCAGCTCGATTCGGGCAAGCGCCGCTTCTATTCGCCTAGGGTGACCCGCAATCGGGTAGACTTGCCCGTAGTCGCGCACAAGAACACCCGCGGCGGGGGAAGATACGGCTATTTTGAATCAGGGCGCGTGACCTGTGTGGCTTCCCGTAGCTCCAACATGATTGACCTCAATCGGAGCACGTGCGTTCTGATTACATTCCTGCTGAACCGAAGATAACCTATGGCTGTCCAAGCTCCAGCGAAGACAAAAAGGGAGCACATCGAAACGTAATAGCGTTGGGCCAACTCCGGCGAAATTAGAATCGCGGTGAATCCTGCCAAGCCGGTCGCTAAAATAGTCCTCGCCGCATTTAAGGATTCCATCATCGGCGTTATGGGTCTCCCCAATACGGACGCCCATACCTGCCACTCACCTCCGTTTGGGCCCGATGCGCGATGCTCGTCTATTCCGTATCGCTTGTTTAGCAGCGTTTCGGCGGCCGCGATGACGCACCACCACGCCGCTTTTGCGTCGGGGCTTTGGTCGTCGCCGTCTGTGCGCGCAGCCATAATCCAACGGCTGAGCAGCCGCTGAGAGGTGTTCTGCTTCGGCGGAACACCTTGAATACTAGCAAACCACCTGCAAACCCTCTGTGCCCCGAGTAACTTCCGAAAGATGGCGCGGGGTGCCTTGTACAAAACTGCGAGCGCCATTTCGAGAGTCCATGCGACAAGAATGAACGCTTCTCCGATGATGAGTCCAGCGCCCGCTAAAATCAGGGAGAGCGCGTAGAGGGGGAGCGAGACGATTCCCGTCAAGTCTCCGATTATGAGCTTTGCATGTCCGGGGTCGGCTAGCGCGACACTCAACAAAAAGAATAATCCTGGGAACAAGGCAAGCAAATAAAGCAGGGGCCTTAAATAAAGCCCCTTCGAGAGGTCGATATTAATCATCAGGAGCTGCCCCAATTCAGCATGGTCGCCGTTGATGCGAAGTATAGATGCTTCGTCCCATGGCCTGCTAAAGTTTGGAGGGGAGATTTTGTGATAATTTGTGCTACGGCATCCGCCTTTTGCGCCTTTTCCGCCTTTGTAGGATCTGCAACTTACAGATTCCATTAGGCGCGTTGCCGTCCAATCCCAACAGTTAACCGATAAGGGAACCCCGCATAAACAGCGGGGTTTTCTTATGCTTTGTAGATATTGTCCTAATTTTCCGCGCGGCTTGGGCCAGGCCGTGGGAGGGCCAAGCGTGCCGGTTCCGTTCCATCCCGCCGTGCCGATTGCTTTCCATCCTAACTACTTCTTCACTTGCCCAACTGCGGAAAGCGCATATAGGCGATTATTGATTTCGAAAAGGTAGACCGGAAACCAGACGCAGAAATGTTTCTGAGCTGCTTGCCAGCTATGCCACAGACATAGAGAATCAAGCCAGCCGTCATTACCGCCCCTGTCGGGATTGATAACCAACCTAATACATTTTCAGCAATCATATCTTCCTCACTCTCCAAGGTCAGTTACGCAGCGAAGAACTGATGTTCGTGAAGAGAAAGTCGCTCCCGCTGTCGCAACATCGTTAAACTTATTTCGTCTTGAACCCAGACTCTAGGGCAGAGAATCAACATGTGCAATGCGGCTTTTGCTGCACGCGCCGCTGCCCGGTAAGTGCTCATTCCCCACGCCCCGGTAACCGATGTATGGTTACCGCCCGTGTCTCAACTTCTCCTCGGCCCTCTCGGTCTAAGAGCAGG
>JBEKWT010000037.1:0-13973 GCA_049512795.1 Occallatibacter sp. | reverse complement strand
TCGTAGGGAGCGTAGCATCCCTGCATGAAGATCCCAGCGGAGTGATTCAGGGAAGCATTTGACAGGGCGTAAAACTTCACGTTGGTCATCTCGTCTTCGACATTTTGGGGAGTTCCTGCCATCGTGTAATGCGCGCTGTTCCCGTCGTAGCAGTCGAACGCCAAAGCAGCGTTCCCTACGGTCTGCGTTACAGCCATCCCAGCAACAGAAATATAGGCTGAAGCGTTCGTGACAGTTGTCGACGCAGCAGAGGCAAGCGTCACCGTTCCGGCCGCGCCTGTAGCGTTCGAACACGGAAATACGGAAGAAATCGTGGTGACTAGGTTTGCTCCACTTGGCCCCGCGCCGTTGACCTGAATCGCCTGCCCTACGTCACCGCAGGAGAACAGAGCGTGCGGGGAAGTAATCACTGCGCTCGATGCCGTCATCCCCGCATCTTGTACCCATCTACCCGGCCAGCGGTGCGGAAAACTCGCGGAAGCGTCTACTGAATCGTCTACTTCAAAAACAATGTCGCGAATTGACCATGAGAAGCGAGGCGGAGCGGATTTGACTGTCGTCGGATCAGGCGCCTCGAACACATCCTCTCCCGGCTGTCCTTTTAAAATAACTCCGGCACTTCCCTGAACAGGGTTGACTCCGGCTGGTTGCTGACCCTCCAACGAGATGCCATACCACGGCAAGGTGCTCGTAAGGTAGCAGCCTCCCGGCGGCAACGGGAAGTAGACCACCGCCGGCGGATTCGTCGCATTGGCAGCGTTCAATGCGGAGGCAAGCGCTGCCCGGTCGTCGGTCGAACAGTCGCCCTTGGCGTTGTACGGAGGCGCCATGACATTGATTCTCGAATTGACGCTGGCATTAAGGGAGGGCCCGGTAAGCGCGCTTGCAAATGTCTGCGGAGTTGTGGCTGCGGCAGAAATCGCGCCCAGGTTCGCCAGCGCGCCGCTCGCGCTGGTTGCTCCCGTCCCTCCTGACGCCAGTGGAACTGCGTTCATGCCGCCGATCGCCGTGCCATTCGTGGTGTAGTACGCCATCTGTCCTGTGCTGCCTGAATTGATCGTGCCGGTCACTCCGCCGGATCCCGATCCGCTTCCGCATGGCGTCCCCGTATTCGTGATATATCCCGAGTTATCGACCTGCAGGCAAAAGTCCCCCGACGAAGCTGCCAGCCCGGGAAACTTGATCGCATTCGGAGCCACAAATGCTGCATCCAGGCTCGAACTCGAATAGATATCCGTCTCCGCTCCCGAGCCGCTCTCATAATTAAACCGGATATGTCCCGTCGAGTTACTCGCGTCTATGTAAGTATCTCCGCTGTTAGTGGATTGATACGCCTTGAAGCTGTCTAACCCTCCGGTTGCCGAGTTGAGCGCCCAGTTATTGCTCGCGTCCTTCACCAGGTACCACTGGCTGGCCCCGTTCCAGTCCTTGTAAGTAAACGATCCTTTCTGGCTCGTCGTAAGTCCCGGCCACAGGTAGTAATCCACTTCGGCATCGGCGCTGTTGCGGAGCGAGAGCGTTCCCGCCGACTGCGTCGTCCCGCCGACCAGGAGATTTCCCACAAACTGGGCGTCTCCAGCCTTGTCGACAGTCGCCACAGCCGCCGGCGTCGCGCCGCCGCTCGCAAAGGTCACGCCGCCTGTCCCGGAATTCGTCGAGCAGTTGAAGCAGACGTTACCCGTCCCCGCGGCGTTCAGCGCGGTTTGATTGTTGGTGCTGCTCTGTCCGGAATTCCACTGCTGGATTTGCAACCGGTATACATTGTTCAGCAGGTCCTGCATCTGGTAGAGCTGCTGGCCGCTCGTGGCGTCGCTAAATCCATAGAGCCAGCGGTAGCCATAGTCTGTCTGGATCTCGTTCAGCAGGCCGCGCTCGTTTCCCGCTCCAATCCCCAACCGGAAGTGATTGGTCAATGTCGCATCCTGCTGGCTTCCATACCAGTCACCATTCAATCCGTTGAAACTCCGGTGAAACGTATCGAGGAAGCTGTTGCGCGTGCCGTTGTCGGTCAGCTTTCCGTTGAACATCGTGCCGCCCGTGATCCAGTTGTTGTACGCGCTCCCCGCGTCCGCCACCACCTGGTTTGTCGAGTTCTCGTTCCGCAACCCCACAATCGTGTTGTTCTGTGCGTTCGGTCCTAAGTGCAGCGCTGTCGAGCATCCTTCTACATCCCCTCCGGTAAACGTGTTTCCATCGCCCTGTTCTAAGTTGATCCCATAAGTGCCGCTGATCGGGTTCCCGCCGCTCGTTGGACAGTCGATGTGGAGCCGCACAAATGTGCTTGCATTTGTCCAATCCGTCGTCGCGGAGTTTGTATTCTGATGCCCGATCGCGTTCACAGCCGTTCCGAATCCGCTGAACTGGTTATCCAGGTAGGTGCCTCCCGTATAATTCCCGGTTCCGTCCAGAGTCATGCCCGTCTGGTTCGAGTTACCCAGGAAATACAAGCTTTCTAAGTCCATCTCCTGCGTCCGGTACGCAACCAATCCCTCTGCTGTCGCACTGGTGGCTCCCGTCGTATTGATCACCACGTTGTCCATGTGGAAGCCCGATGTATCCGTCGCATAGGTCGCGTCGCCCACCTCGACCATTGCGCCCGATCCCGTGTAGGCGAACGCCGTTCCGCCCGTGCTTCCGCTCGCCTGCGACCCGCCGCGCAGGGCGCACCCGCGCAACGACACGTTCCGCGTCCCAGCCGTCACCACAATCTGGTTCGCCGTCGTGATTGTCGCGCACGGCAGCAGGATCGCCACGTTCCCTGTTGAGATCGTCAGATTCTCGCCCCAAGTCAGATTGCCCGTGAAGTTCCGCGCGTCGCACGTTCCGCCGTAGCTTGCATTCGCTGCGTTTGCGCACGCCTGGATCTTCGCTCCCATGTCAGCACCCGGAAATTGATCCACCTGCGATGCCGAACCGATACTGCTGTTGCGGACCAAAGCGGCGTAAGCCCCGCCGCCAGGCAGCGTTCCGCCTCCGCCGTCTAGTTGTGTTCCGTAGCTCGCCGAGTTCCCCGCGTTCCACACCGTGTATCCGCCGTTGCCCTTCAGCAGATTTCCGGCAAAGAACGTCATATCCTGCCCGCCAATCAGATTCACCGGCGCCGCCGTATCCCAGTTTCCCGCCGCGTTCAGGCTCGCGGTTGTGGTTGACGAGCAGCCCACTCCGCCTTGCGTCACCGTAACTCCGGAAATCGCCCCGTTTGCATTCACGGCCGCCGTTGCCTGCGCTGAACACAACCCGCTGAACGCAATCGGCACGCTCGTTCCGTACGGGTCCCATCCCAGCCCGTGCTCGCTGCCCACCGTTACCGCCGTCACCGCGCCACCGGCCGTTGTCACCGTCAACGCCGGCTGCACCGCGTTCCACGCTGGAGCCACAACGGCGTTCCGTATCGTCCATCCCTGTTGCGGATTTTGTTGCGGATTTTGCCCGCTTCCGCTCAGGTCCAGCACCAGGCCGGTCGGCGGCTCGCCTGTCGCTGAAGAATTTCCCGCCAGCGCCACCACGTTATCCAGCACATTGTTCGATCCCGCGGCCGCCGTAAACGCGTGCGTTGCCTGGATCGTCACGTTTTGCCAACGATTCGAATCCGCATTCAACCCCGCCGGCGCCGTAATCGGCAGCGCCGGAATCGCCACGCCCGTGTTCAATCCCCGAATGTCGATGTTCCGGAACTCGCTCCACTGCGGCCACTGCGCCAGATAAATGCCGCACGTGTGCGTCGAATGCGCGCCCGGGTATTGCGCTGCCATCGGATCGACGCCCGTCGCTGCAATCTCCACGTTCTCAATCTCCGCCACGCGCAGCCCATTGCCTCCCGCGCCCGTTGTGGCCTGCATCGCAATCGCGCAGTTGCCGATGTTCCACGCCCCGCCCGTTCCCATTGTTCCCGTCAGTCCATTTCCGCCCGGCGAAAAAATCGAGTTCGCTTCTATCGGCCGGTTCGACTGGCAGCTTCCCGCCGCCGCTCGCCCCTCTGCCGGCGAACACGACACATCCACGCTCTGGTCCACATAAATCGTCAGATCGTGGAGCCGTGTGTAGCTCAAAATATTCGTCGCGTCCGGCCCGCTCTCCAGCACATCCTGCCCCGGAAATCCCATCAGAGCCGACACCTGCTTGCCCAATCCTCCAATCGATTGCCCATGCCAGCTCAGCGCTCGCGTTTTGCACGTTCCTTGCGGAATCGTCAACGCTACGCCGTGCGCACTCGCGTAGCTCAGCGCTGCCTGCAGCGCGTTCGTATCGTCGGTTACTCCGTCGCACACCGCGCCGAACTCCTTCACGCTGCGCTCCGCCTGTTGCGCGCCGGTTGTGCGCAGGTCCGTCACTTTCACGCCGCTCGTATTCGTGAACGTGTCCGTCCCCGCGTACGTCGGCGGAATCTCCATCGCCCCATTCGTTCCCGCCGCATTGATCGCGGCTTGCAGCGTTGTCTGCGCGCTCGCTGTCGCCGGAGCCTGCACGCCGTTCACCACAGGCGTTGTCAGCGCGCCCGTCATGTTTCCGCCCGCCAGTGGCACTGCCGTGGCCACCTGCGTATCCACATAATGTTTGTCCGCTGCTTGCAGTGGTTGCGTCGGATCGCTGCTCAAATAAAGTGGCCCGGTTAGCGTTCCGCCAGTCGCCGTCAGCCCGCTGCTCTGGCTCGCCTGCGCAATCGCCTGGTCCACATACGCCTTGCTCACCGCCTGCACCGCCTGCGCCGCCGGCATCACCTGCGCCTGCACCTGCGCCAGGCTGGCCTGCGCCGCCGACGGAACCACCCAGTACTGCGTGCTCGTCGTTCCGTCGCTCATGTAATACACGGCCGTGTAGTACTCTCCTGCGGGCGTCGCACCAACATTCGGCGCGAGGTTCACGCTCACAAATCCGTCCGGCCCAATGGTCACCGTCGTCGTGTCCGCAGCCACTGCCTGGCCCGCCGCCGTTATGAACGACGGCCAGCTGATCGACAGTGTCCCCGCGCCCGGCTGCCCGTTTGCCAGGTACACTGTCCCCTGCACGGTCGTCGTGCTCACTGCCTGCGCCATCATCGTCGCCGCCAGCAACATCGCTGCCGCGCACGCCGCGATCGGTTGCCCCATCCTTTTCGCATTCTTCGCGAATCGTGTGGGAACCAACGACGTCATTTGCCGCACCCCGAACCATCCGTTTTTCATGAACTTCATTCCCATCGCATCCTTCTTCTCACTGCAAATCGCCTGATTCTTTTCGCCGGGGCCGACCGCAGCGGATCGGTCTGCCCCACAGCGGTTCCGCAGTCACCGCTTCCTGAATCCATCGCCGCCAAGTGGATTTTTCCTCAAGAAAAATCCGCCCTGCACCGATGCTGGAAACGGCTACAACAACTGCGGAACCGCTCTAGCCACCTAACAAGCCACAAACAAAAACCTCAATTCCAGCCAACTGACCACGGGCCCCTGATCCCTGACCCCTGATCCCTGACCCCTGCCTTTCACGCCGCCTTCGTCTCTTCCTCTTCGTCATTCTCCATTTGCTTGGCCGCAGCCTTTTCTCTCCACAACTGGTCCGGAACCAGAATTTCCGACAGACTCGGCCCGTCCCAATCATCGTCGTCGCTGTCTTTCTTCTTCTTCTTTTCGATCAGCGACAGCACCATCGCTGCCGAACGCATGTCACCATTCTCGGTCTCCTTCACCAGCGCGTCGGCGATCGGCCCAGAGTTTTTCTTCACCACCTTCTTCACCGCGTGGCGCAGCGCCTTTTTCGCTCCCTTGCTTTCCTCCTTCTCATCCTCTTCCGTCGCTTTCTCTTTGCTCTTCTCCGGCGTCTCCGCCGCAGCCTTTTCGTCGCCGTCTCCACCCGCCTTCGCGTTTTTGCCGCCGTCCCTCCGCGGTATCGTCACGACCTTGTGCTTTTTTTCCTGCTTTTTATGGTTCAACCCGCTCTTTCCCATTGCTCCACCATTCCGGCCACCCATCCACGGTCCTTCCCACGCCGCGGAAAAGGAAAAGGGGCAACCCGGCTACCGAGTCGCCCCTCCGCTCTCTTCTTCTTTCCTCGTACCCGCGCCCGCCGCGGTGATGGCCCGAAGAAGATCGGAAAAGCCTCGCGGCTTCTCCGTCAGTCAGAATCATTTCTGTATGATTGCTTCCAGCTTACTCCAAACCGCATTAATTACCTGCAAACTTCGCCCACATGAATCTTCTGCATGTTTTCAATCACTTAGCGAAATTCTTGCCCTCCGTGCATTTGACAAATTTTTGAACCCCTCGCCTCGCCGCGCCTTAAAAGCCTGCTTTCCGCCGCCGGACCCTTTAGCTCCTGGCCATTTGCTCTTAGCTTCATCCAACTTGCTCCGGCCGCATCAGCTCTACTCCTGCTACGCACCCTCGAAGCTGATCGCTGACGGCCAACGCCTGCGTCTCATGCCTCTTACTTGCCATTGATTCATGCCTTGCGCCGTGGTATACAACTCCCAGTTCTTCGTGCCGCTTACAACAGATTTTTCTTTTGCATTTTCGCTTTTCGTCCGTCGAAGCAGGGTCCGAACACCGCAACAACACCCGGCGATGGGAGTCCTCGTCATGCGCATCTTCGCGGCTATTGCCGCTTCCTTCGGTGCTCTTCTTCTCTCTGGCTGCGCCGGCATGCCGGCCGTCACCACTTCCTCCACAGGTTCCGTCTCCGGCACAACTCTCCGTGGCTCGGTCCATGGCGGCCAGAACCCCATTGTTGGCGCGCACGTCTATCTCTACGCCATCAACGACAACACCTACGGAGGCCCCGGCATCGCTCCTAACAGCACCAACACTTCGGTGTCGTTGCTCCATAACTCGGCCAACACCACTGAAGACGCCAACAACCACTACTACGTCACCACCGACCAGTACGGCAACTTCACCATTACCGGCGACTACAGTTGTCCCGGTTCCTACGCGCATCTCTACTTCTACGCTTTCGACGGCGATCCCGGCCTGGGCTCAGGCGCAAATTCGGCCATCACCCTCATGGCCCCCGCGCAGGCTTGCAACTCCTCCGCATCCACCGATGTAAACGAAGTCTCCACCGTCGTAACCGCCTACGCGTTTGCCGGTTTTGCCAGCGACCCGACGCACATCTCGAGTTCCAACACCACGCTGGCCGCCACCGGACTCACCAACGCGGCCAACAACATCAGCAACCTTGAAGACATCAGCCTGAGTGTCGCCCTCGCCACCACCCCCGCAGGCAACGGCACCGTGCCGCAAGCGGAAATCAACTCCATCGCCAACATCCTCGCTGCGTGCGTCAACTCCACCGGCCCCGGTTCCACGCAATGCTCCACGCTCTTCTCCAACGCCACCAACAACGGCGTTCAACCCATTGACACCGCAACCGCCGCACTCAACATCGCGCACTATCCCGGCGCCAACGTCGCCAACCTGTTCGGCCTTCAGACCGCCAACTCACCCTTTCAGCCCATGCTGCCCTCCGCCCCTGTGCCCAATGATTTCACCATCGCCGTCAGCTACACCGGCGGCGGCTTGAATTCACCCGTTCCCATTGCCATCGACGCCGCGGGCGACGTGTGGCTGGGAAACACGGCAACCGGAGCCAACACCGTCACCGAGCTCAGCCCCGTCGGCGCGCCCATCTCCACCTCCGCTGGCTACTCCGGCGGCGGAATCGTCGACCCCTACAGCATTGCCATCGACAGCTCCGGCAATCTCTGGACCGCAAACGTTACCCCAGATAGCCTCAGCAAACTCGGCTCCAACGGCACGCCGGTCTCCACTTCCGCCGGTTACACCGGCGGCGGCCTCAACGCCCCCTATGCCATCGCCTTTGACCCGGTTGGCCACGTCTGGGTTGTGAACAACGTCGGCTCCAGCCTCAGCGAGTTCAGCTCCAGCGGCACGGCGATTACAACTTCTACCGGCGACACCGGCGGCGGCATCAGCAACGATCCTGTTTCCTTAGCCATCGACGCCTCGGGCGATATCTGGGTAACCGACAGCATCACTCTCGGCGCTCTCAGCGAATTCAACTCCGCCGGCGCGTCTGCCGGCATGCCTATTTCCGCTTCCACCGGCGATACCGGTGGCGGCCTGGCGGATCCCTGGGGCCTCGCCATCGATGCCTCCGGCAATGTCTGGGTTGCCGACAGTTCAACGGGCGCTGACAGAATCAGCCTGTTCGGCGCCTCCGGTACGCCCATCTCCAGCGCTACCGGATACACCGGCGGCGGCCTCAATATTCCCGAGGGCATCGCCATCGATGGCGCCGGCAACGTCTGGGTCGCAAATCGTGGCACCACCGCTACCTCTCCGCCCTACCCCGACAGCGCCATCAGCGAGTTCAACTCCTCGGGAACTGCAATCTCTCCCTCCACCGGCTACCAAGCCGGCCTGAATCTCTCTCTCTGCATCGCCGTTGATGGCTCCGGAAATATCTGGGTCACGAATGCCTCGCTCAACACCGTCACCGAATTCGTCGGCGCTGGGTCGCCCGTCGTCACGCCCATCGTCGCCAATCTTCTCTACCCCTACGCCAGCCGCGCCGTCAATCGCCCCTGATCGCGCGCTGAGTCTAACCGGACGCCCCTGGCTTCCAACGGTACAGCGGCTTATCAAGACCGCCGGCCCCCGTCGAGGCCTGAAAACTGACCAACTCGCCAACTCGCCGGGTGCCCCAGGTCCCTCGCACTTGGGGACCTGGGATACGATGCCGATCTCGCCAACTTGCTAACTCGCCAACTCGCCGGGTGCCCCAGGTCCCTCGCACTTGGGGACCTGGGATACGATGCCGATCTCGCCAGCCCGCAAATTCGTCAACACCGCTAACTCCGCAGCCTTGCTGTTAGCATTCCTCTATGTTCAGGTCGTCACGCAGCTTCCATTGCGCTGCCGCTCTTATTGCTCTCTGCGCCGCTTCCCTCAATCACGCTCAAACCGCTGCCTCCGCACAATCCGCCGTCGCACCACCATCGGCACAGCTCAACGAAATCCTCTCCAGCCAGAACCGCGCCCGCGCCATCGCTCAGGTCGTCGTCTCGCCCGATGGCAAACGCATCGCCTGGCTTGAAGCTGGCCAGATTCGCGTCGCCCCGCTGAATGATTTTGGCAATCTCGGCAATCTCGCCCACAGCCAGCCCGTCACCGCCGCCTCACCCGGCCAGTCCTGTCCAGCCTCCAATTTCATATGGTCACCCGACTCCACCCAGATCGCATTCCTCTCCGATTGCGACAACCTCACAGACCAACCCGCTCAACCCGATCTCTTCCTCTCCTACATCGATGGCAGACCCGCCCATCGCCTTACCGAACTTCACGGATACGTCGACGCGCCGGCTTTCTCTCCGGATGGAAAGAGCATCGCCTTCCTCTACGTCGAGGGCGCCACGCGTCCCTCCGGCGCGCTCGCAGCCGAACCGCTTCCATCCGGCGTCATCGGAGAAGATCACATCGAAATTCAGCGCGTGGCCGTGGTCCCGGCCGATGCCCCCCAACCCACCGTCCCCATCACCGTCACACCGCAAAACCTTCACGTCTTCGAATTCGATTGGTCGCCCGATTCCAAATCCCTCGCCTACATCGCCGCAGACCCTCCGGGCGAAAACAACTGGTGGGTCGCCAAACTCTACACGCAAACGATTCGGGCGACAGGGCTATTCCACCCAACTGTGGGTGCCCCCGGTCCCTCGCACTTGGGGACCGGGGATCGCACAATTTCCAAACCTGCGGGTGCGCCATCCGAATCGCCTGCGGATCTGGGTGCCCCAGGTCCCTCGCACCTGGGGACCGGGGATCCCACAGATCCAACTCCCACTGTCGTTCTTGCCCCCGCCGATCAATCCGGCCCACTCCACGGCCTTCAGATCGCCGTTCCCCGATGGTCGCCCGACGGCAAAAAGATCGCCTTCATTGGCGGCCTCATGAGCGATCAGGGCGTCACCGGCGGCGACGTCTGGGCCGTCCCCTCCGAGGGCGGCAAGCCGATCGACCTCACCCCCAATCGTCCCGCCTCCGCCCAATGGATCACATGGGACGACAATCAGTCCCTCTACGTCAGCGAACTTTCCGGAGGCGACTCCCAGCTCGTTCGATTGCAGATCCCGGCAACCGGCGCAGCACCCGCCTTCGCCAATGGCCCCGTCTTCAGCACTCCCGCCGCCGTCAGCGCCGACGAGAGCGAGGGTAGCCTCTCCGCCACCGCCGATCGCTCCCTCTTTGTCTTTCAGGTCAGCTCATTCAATACCCCGCCCGAGATTTTTGCCGCCCGCGCCAAACAGGATCCGTCCGCCCACTCAGCAGACACTGCGCGCCTTTTCCAGCTCTCTCATTTCAACGACAACGTCAAGCCTTCCTGGGGCGATTCCGTTTCGCTCACATGGAAGAACGACGGCTTTCAGATTCAGGGCTGGCTCTTGTTGCCCGCGCACTACGATCCGTCGAAGAAGTATCCGCTCCTCGTCGAGGTCCACGGCGGCCCGGCCTCTTCAGTTACCTCGCGCTGGGACGGCGGAGCTGGCGGCATCAGCGCCACCACTTTTTCCATGCTCGGCTACTTTGTCCTCTTGCCCAATCCCCGTGGCAGCTACGGCCAGGGCGAGGCCTTCACCGAGGCCAATCGCAAGGACTTCGGATACGGCGACCTGCGCGACATACTCGCCGGCGTCGACACCGTTCTCGCCAGGTACTCCGTCGATCCCAATCGCATCGGCATTGCCGGCTGGAGCTATGGCGGCTTCATGACCATGTTCGCCGTCACCCAGACCCATCGCTTCCGCGCCGCGGTGGCGGGAGCGGGCATCTCCGATTGGCTTTCCTATTACGGCGAAAACTCCATCGATCAGTGGATGATCCCCTACTTCGGCGCCTCCGTTTATGACGACCCCGCGATGTATGCGAAGAGTTCGCCCATCACTTTCATAGAACAGGTGAAAACTCCAACCCTCACCGTTGTTGGCGACCGCGATGGCGAATGTCCCGCGCCGCAGTCCTTCGAGTTCTGGCATGCGCTGCGCGATCTGCACATTCCGGCGCAGTTAGTCGTCTATCCCAACGAAGGCCACGGCTTCTCCGATCCAGCCGATCGCCGCGACGTCCTCGAACGCGCCGTCGATTGGTTTGCCCGCTACATGCCGCCCAACCCATAATCCACCAGCCGCCTTCCTACTGCTCCCTATCGGCCGCTCTCTGCTTTTCTCGGCCGTAGCCCCAGTAGTCCCTTAGACCCTCAATCCCTTTTCTCTCCTGCTCTCGAAGTCCTTCCGTAGCAGTCTATTTGCCAGTGCCCTGTCGCGATCACGGCGCATGCCACAGACAGGCCCATCCTGATACACTTTTTTCTTGGAGTATTTAGCATGCGTTTCGTCCTTTTGGCAGCACGCGGCAGTGTGCCGCCGGCAACCAGCTGCCGCAGTGCGACTCACCCGCCGCTGGCCTTTCGACGGCCCGGCCGTGAGCTTCGGCGGGAGCGGTGATCACTCATTCTTCTTTTCGTCTCTTTTCAAATCCGTTCCGCGGTTCTAAGGCGGGACGGGGAGGATTCATGCGGCGGTTCTTGACGCTTGTTTGTTTGCTTGGCTTGGCTGTACCGGCCGGAATTTCCATCTCTGGTTGCGTGCGTAATCCAGCGGGCAATTATTGCAACGGCCTCGGGTACGGGCCAACCCTCACCCAGGTGACCAACCTCACGCTGCAGCCGCAAATCGCCGGCATTTCGCTGGCCTATGGACAGACCACCCAGATTCTCGCGCCGCAAGCCACCACCTGCAAGGGCGACCAGGCATCGATCCCCTCCGGAGGGCTCAGTTACGGCACCAGCAACAATCAGCTGGTCGACATTTCGCCCGGCGGCAATATCTGCGCCGGCACCTGGAACCGCAACAGCGGCGGCGGCATCGCCGACTACACCTACTGCAACTACCCCAATCCCTCGCCTTCGACGAACGGCTTGCCCTACGCGATCGCTTACATCACGGCGACGGCCGTTTCGGTCACTTCCAATCCAGTCACGGTCTACATCCACGCCCCCATCTCCAGCATTAACCTGGTCACCACTCCGCTCTCTGGCTCTGCGCCCCAGGGTTGCTACTCGCAGAACCAGCAGGCCAGCCTCGACGCGCAGGCGTTTTACAGCTCCAATGGAACGCAGACTCTCCTCTGCGCTCCGGGTTCCAATACGCTCCCAGAGTGCTCCTCCTCCATCGGGACGCTCAGCTTTGCCACCGGCAACTCGGCAGTGGCGACTATTGATTCCGCCACCAATGTCATCACCGCGCAGCAACCCGGCACCACCGTGATCACCGCGACCATCGCACAAACCGCTTCCTCGGCCGGATACTTTTCCACTTGCCCGCCCAAATCGATCAGTCTTGCTTTGGCCAACGGAAGCACGAAGGGCGTTGTCACGCAGGGCGTTCCGCAAGAACTCACCACCACAGTCACTGATACCCTCGGCCAAACCATCACCGGCCTTTCGCTCACCTACGAGTCCACCAACCCGATCGATATCCTGGGGGCCGGCTCCATCACTCCATCTTTCCCCGGCGTCGCTACGTTGACCGCGCTCTGCAAACCGCCGGGTTGCAACCCAGCCCCCATCAACGAGCTTGGTTTGAACGGGACCGGATTGCCCATCGCCTCCAACCCGGTCGACATCATTGTTCCCGGCGCCACCAGCGACTTTGTTTGGTTTGCGGCGCCAAACCAGTCGCAATACTTTGCTTCAACCGAGCTGCTTACTGGCACGCCCGGCTCCACTGTGCGCCTGCCCTATATCCCTAACTCCATGGTCATGGATCAGGCGGGAAACTCTCTCTACTTCGGCTCGCTCCACGAGTTGATGGTTTACTCCACCCTTAATAACTCCATCTCCAAGCAGGACACGTCCATTCCCGGCGTCGTGCTCGCGGTTTCTCCGAGCGGCAATTCCTTGCTGATCAACGATCAGGTGCGTGGTCTCTTCTACCTGTACAACACCTCGGGCAGCCTCATCTCCACCTTCGGTGGCTTGGGAGCAGCTGCCGCATGGACGCAGGATTCGAATACTCTCTACATCGTCGATAGCGCGGCCCTCGGCCCCAATCACACCGATACGCTTTATGTGCACGATACCAACTCCGGCTGGAGCACCTACGACCTGAGCGCCTCCGGCGGCTCGCAGAATCTGGCCATCACCGTTCCCGGCGTGGGCGCCTATCTCGCCGGCAATCCAACCGTCGCCCACACCTGGTGCCCTTCCGGCACGGTTGGCAGCAACGGGACCATCCAGTTCTATCCCGAGAGCGACTCAGTCCCTGTCACGACAGACGTGCTCGGCGCTACGTCCGACGGCGATCATATCCTCGGCGCAACGCTCACAGCACCGAGCATTCAGCTGAATGACATCGGCGTCAGCATTCCGCCAACCTTGGCCTACCCCGCTGCGGAATGTCCGGTGACCACGGCAGGCACGACACAAACTCTCTTGTCGCTCTCGACCAATCCTGTGAACAACGGCTTCGTCAACCTCACCGGCGTAACCGACGCGACCGCCGTCAACCAGGTCGTTACCGGCACGGCGCCCACCACCGCCTCTGTGACCACTGCCGCCCCCATCGCTTTCGTCACCTACTCGACGCCTTCCACATCCACAACTGCGGCGCAGCTTCCTTTCTATCTGCCTCAGCCTACCGGCGTGGGCTCTGTCGGCTCCGTAGTTTGGTGCGATTCCACCTCACCGGCGGGCAAACCGTGCACCGTCACTTCCACCGCCTCGCCCACCGCTCCGCTGGCTGGCGCTTTTTCGCCGGATCATTCGATCTTCTTCGTCTCCACTGCCGGCGACAACGAAATTCACTTCATCAGCATCCCGCCGAACCTCAGCAACAGCACGTCGCTGCTCTACGACACCCAGCAATTGAGCCCCGGTTTGCCCGCGTGCACACCTGTCTCCGAGGGCGGCAACGACGCCGGCTGTCAATATCCGGCGAATTTGCCCACTCCAACTCCCACCACCGTGGTTCCCGCGACGGTCATTAC
>JBEKWT010000036.1:0-14253 GCA_049512795.1 Occallatibacter sp. | reverse complement strand
AGGCGACAAGGACGCCGAGACCGGCCTGTGGGAACGCGCCCTTGAAACCTACGAAACGGCGCCGGCCTTTCCCAAACCTGACGAAGACGCTTACCGGCTCTACGACATTGGCGTGGCCTACGAGGCGCTCGCCTATGAAGCCGACGACGAGAAGGCAGCCATGAAATACCTCGACCAGGCCGCCATCAACTACGGCAAAGCGATCGATGCCAAGCCCTCCGAGAAGTATTTCGTCGAGCCGCAGAAGCGCATCGAGACCGCCATCGCGCATTACAAAGAGCTGGACCTGGAGAAAGAGCATGAGAAGGCCAAGTCCGAGGCAGCCGAAGCCGAGAATTCCAAGCCGCAGGGCTTGACCAACGATCAGGTAATCGCCATGGTCAAGTCCGGCATGGACGACGCTACCGTCATTCAGGCCATTCGCGGGGCCAGCGCGGTCAACTTCGATCTCACGCCCGCCGGTCAAAAAGCCCTCGCCACGGGGGGTGTCAGCGCCCACCTCCTCGCCGAGATGAAGGTGCAGGCCGCAAAGAAGCCGCCCGCGGTTGTGCACAAGGGGCTTTCGAACACTCAAATCATCGCCATGGTCAAATCCGGCATGGATGAGGGAACAATCATCCAAGCCATTAACGGAGCCAATGCCGTCGACTTCGACCTCAGCCCCGCGGGCCAGCAAGCGCTCTCGAGCGGAGGCGTCAGCGCCCGCATCCTGGATGCGATGAAAGTCAGAGCGACAAAGAAGCCCGCGGGAACCGCAAAGCACGTAGCCGAAAAATGAACTCTCGCACTCGATCCGGACTTGCCATCCTGTCGTTGCTTGCCGCAACGCTGATCGCATCTCCCTGTGCGCGCGCTCAGGGAATTCGCTGCGGCGCCGGACAGGACCTCATCGTCCAGGCGCTCGAACGCATTACGCCGCAAAGCGGCAACGATGCCTTTGAAGACGCGCTTCAACTGCTCAAGTCCGCCGTCGCTGAATGTCCCGAACTGGGCGATGCCTGGTACTACCGCAGTCTCGTTGAAAAGCGCCTTGGCCACGACGCTCTCGCCAAGTACGCCATGGACAAGGCGCGCTTCAACGGCTCCGAGGCGCTCGATCAGGATCTGAATCCGCTCGTCCTTTCCACTCCGGCCTCGCGCGGCATTGAGGCTGAGGGCACCGAAACTCCTGTGCCCGTCGCCCCTCCGGTAAAGCCTGGTCCCGTGCAGCAAAAGTGGGCGCTCGTCATCGGTATCGGTCACTTTACCGACGCGCAGATTCCCCAGCTCAACTACACCGGCGCAGATGCCGCCGCCTTTGCCGCCGCGCTCAAAGACCCCTCCATTGGCGGTTTTCCTGCGGACAACGTTCACGTCCTCACCGACGATCAGGCCACCACAAAGAACATCAAGGAACAGCTCAACTGGATTGCGCGCCACGCCGAGCCCAACGATCTCGTCGTGATTTACGTCGCCACGCATGGCACGCCGCGCACTACAGACACCGCGGGCGGCGCAAACTACCTCATCACCTACGACACCGAAGTCTACTCCGGCGGAAAGCTCGACGAGGATGCGCTCTACGCCACCGCCTATCCCATGGTCGAGTTGGCCGATGCCGTTTCCACGCGCATGAAGGCCCTCCGCACAGCCGTGTTTCTCGACACCTGCTACAGCGGCGGCGCGGCCGGCAACAACGAATCGCAATCCTCCGCTCCGCTCGCCAACACCGCTCCCTCAGGCGCAATGCTTACGCATATGTCTGACGGAACGGGCCGCATCGTCATGGCCGCCAGCGAGGTTAACGAAGAGTCGCTCGAAAGCAGCCAGCTCCACCACGGCTACTTCACGTATTACCTGCTCCAGGTTCTCAAAACGAGCAAGGGCCAAACGCCCTTGAGCCAGGTTTACGCTTTGGTCGCGCAGCAAGTCTCGCAAAGTGTCTCGTCGCAGGGCATGCACCAGCATCCCGTCATGAACCGCAGTTCCGCGGACGCGGACTTCGCCCTCCGCACTCCCCCTCCCGCAACGGCGAACGCCCACCCCTGATGCGAATGCAGGCCATGAAACCAACCTGCCCATCGAGCCCATCCGGCATTAACCGGCTTCGCCTGTGCGCAGTTTGCCTTGCGGCGATTTTCCCAGTTGCATTTGTCGCCGCATCGTCGTCTGCGCAGCCCGGTGCGTTGGCTGCACAGATCGCACAACATGAGCAGAATTTGGCTCAGGCGCGCTCCAGCAAGAACGTCCGCCAGCAGGTCTCGGAGTTCAACTATCTTGGCGCCCTCTACTACAGCGCTGGCCAACTCGAAAAAGCGCTCGATTACCTGAATCAGGCGCTGCCCATTGAGCAAAAATATTCAAGCCTGCTCGGCCAGGCCACGACCTTGAACACCATGGGCCGCGTCTACACCGATCTTGGTCAGGAAGACAAGGCTCTCACCTTGCTCAATCAAGCGCTGCCTTTGTGGCGCGCCCTCCCGTCGCGCGCCGGGGAAGCCGACACGCTCAACAACATCGGCAAAGTCTATAACAATCTCGGACAACACGACGATGCGCTGAAATATCTGAACCAGTCTCTCGCCATCTGGCACGAGGTCAATGCCCCGCCTGCTGCGGCCCCTCCTGTCGCGACTTCGCCTGCCGCGCCCTCCGCCGGGAACGCGCCATCCAGCCCTGCCCCAGCGCAAACCGCTTCCGCTTCGAGCTTCCTCGCGACGGCCAGCATCAATGGTGAAGCCAGCACGCTCGACAACCTGGGTCGAACCTGGTCCGACATGGGCGACGGCCAGAAGGCTCTTGACTACTTCAATCAGGCGCTTCCCCTCTTCCGCAACCTGGGCGAACGCAACGGCGAGGCTCTGCTGCTCAACGACACGGGTCCCGCCTATGCCGCCCTTGGCCAGAAACAAAAAGCACTCGACGTCTACAACCAGGCCATTGCACTCTGGCGCAAACTGGGCAACCGCCAGGGCGAAGCGCTCACGATCAACAATATCGGCCGCCTCTATAACGACCTCGGCGAGCACCAGACCGCGCTCGACTACTACAACCAGGCGCTGCCCATCTGGCGCGAGGTGGGCAACCGCAGTGGCGAGGCCCTCGCGCTCAGCGATATCGGCCGCGCCTACGCCGATCTCGGCCAGCCCGCTAAAGCGCTCGACTTCCAAACCCAGGCCCTGCCCATCTTTCGCGATGTCGGAAGCCGCCGTGGCGAAGCCATGGTCCTCAACAACCTGGGCCGCGATCGCTCCGACCTCGGTGAAGCGCAGAAGGCATACGACCTCGACCTCCAGGCGCTCGTCATCTGGCGCGAGGTTAAGGATCAGCGCGATGAAGCGCAGGATCTGATGACTATCGCCTGGGCTTACTCGGATCTCAAGCAGCCGGAACTGTCCTTCGCCAGCGCCATCGCTGCGCTCGGCCTGGCCAAGGCCACCGGCGACCCCCAGATCGAAGGCAACATTGAGAACTCGTTGATGATCGGCTTCCGCAAGCAGCATCAGCCTGAAGAAGCCATCTTTTTCGGTCTCCTCGCAGTCAACGATTACGAGCAGATCCGAAAAAACATTCTGGGCATGGAAAAAGAAGTTCAAGCCGGCTTTGCGCAATCGCGTTCCGGCGCTTACCGCATGCTGGCTGAACTGCTCGTCGAGACCGGCCGCCTCGGCCAGGCCGAACAGATTCTCGATCTCCTCAAGGAGCAGGAACTTCAGGACGTCGTCACCACCGCGGCGCCCGGTGCATCGGCAGGCATCGAGCCGCTCAAGCTCTCACCCGCGCAGCAGGACGCCGAGAGCGCGCTGCCCGACTTGGAAAAAAAAGCTCGCGTCATCGAAGAATCGAGTCTCGCCTACGGCCAGCTCCAGGCCAAGCCGTCGCGCACCCCTGATGAAGACGCCCAGCTCAAGTCGCTCGGCGCAACCATTCAACAGGAAGGAAGCGACATTCAATCCGTCCTCACCAACAGGATCTTTCCCGAGCTCGACGCGCAATCCTCGCCCGGCCAGGCTTCGGGCGACGCCTCAAAAAGTTTCCTCCAGGATTCGCTTTCGAAACTCGGTCCGCGCGTTATGGGCATTCGCCTGCTCCTTGGCGACGATCACGCCTACGCCATCGTCGTTACCGCCGCCTCGCGCAAAGTGGTCGTTCTGCCCGCTTCTTCGGCCGACATCCGCGCCAAGGCACTTGAGGCGCTCAAAGCAGTCGGCTCGCCATCCTCCGATCCTCGCCCGCAGTTGAATCAGCTTTACTCCATGGTCGTTGCGCCTATCGAAGCTCAGCTCAAGTCGCTCGAATCGGCTCCCAGTCCGAATAGCAGTCCGAAAGGTAGTCCGAGCGGTAGCGGAAAGGGCAGCGTCCCCACTCTCCTCTGGTCGCTCGACGACGCTTTGCGATACGTCCCCATTGGCGCGCTCTATGACGGCACCCATTACATGGTCGAGCGCTTCCACAATGTGCTCTTCACACCCGAGAGCTACGGCCACATCACGGATTCCCCCCTTCAAAGCGGAACCTCTCCCAGCGCGCTCGCCATGGGCCTCTCGAAAAGCTACAACGGTCTTCCCGCCCTCCCCGGCGTCATTCCCGAGCTCGACTCCGTGGTTCACGATCCCTCCGATCCCGCATCCCACGGTCCCATGCAGGGCAAACTCTTGCCCGACGAGCAGTTCACGCTGGCCAATCTCAAATCGGATCTCGGCGCCGGCAACAATTTCTCCGTCGTTCATATCGCCAGCCATTTCGTCCTCATCGCCGGCAGCGGCGACGAGCCCTTCCTCATGATGGGCGGCGACAACACTGGCGATCCCAGCGGATTCGAGTGGAATCTCTCAGCAATGGAGAACTCCGACGTCGCCTTTCACGGAACGCGCCTGCTCACTCTCTCAGCCTGCAGCACGGCCAAGGATTACAAATCACGAAACGGCCTCGAGATGGACTCGCTCGGCATGGTTGCTCAGCAAAAAGACGCCGAAGCGGTGCTGGCCACGCTTTGGGACGTGAACGACCTCAGCACCAGCCACATCATGAGTGACTTTTACGATCGTTGGGTCAGGAATCCGAGCGACGGAAAAGCCGAAGCGCTTCGCCAGGCTCAACTCGCTTTCATTCACGGCGGCGGCGCCGTCCCCGGCGGAGGATCCGGCCGCGGCTTCGAAACCGAGGACCAGGCATCCCCGCCCAGCAGCCTCGGCTACGCCCATCCGTATTACTGGGCGCCCTTCGTCCTCATCGGCAACTACCAGTAGCGCTGCGTCGCGCCATCACTCGAGAACTACGCCGGGTGCCCCCGGTCTCGATTTTGAGACCGGGGATACCGTGATCTAAAGGAGCCGCTCACAGGGCTGACAGGCTACGCCAGCAGCTGCTTCGCCACCTTTACGTACAGTTCCACCGCCTCCAGCAATTCCTTCTTCGCCAGCTTCTCGAACGGCGTGTGCGCCACATGAATGCTGCCGGGCCCGAGCAGAAGCGGCTCACCCCAATTGCTCAGTTGCGGAATGTCCGTCGTAAACTTCGCCACCATCGTCGGCAATCCCTCCGGCGCGCGCAGCCTCGCAAAAGGAATCTCCAGCGTGAAGTCCACTTCGGCCAATCCCTTCGCCGCCTCCAGCAGCGCAGCCTTCACCGGCGCAGAATCTCCCACCAGCCGCACCAGCACCTGCGCCTCGGCCTTGTCCGCGATCACATTCGGTGCGTGCCCGCCGTGAATCTGCCCGATATTCAGCGTGCTCGGCCCAATGTCCTCCGTCACCGGCAGTTTCAATTCCAGCAGCTTCCCCAACACCTGCACCAGCTTGTGCACCGCGCTCTCGCCCAGCTCGGGATACGCCGAGTGAGCCATCTTGCCCGTCGCGCGAAACACCACCCGCAGCGCCCCCTTCGACGCCAGCGCAATGCGATTATCCGTCGGTTCGCCATTGATCAGAAACCGGCTGCCCTTCGGCTTCAGGTTCGCCGCCTTCGCGCCCGCCGAGTCGCGCTCTTCGCCCGATACGAATAAGACTCCAATCCGAAACCCCAAAGAGCGGAGCTCCTCAGCCGCCGCAACCTGTGCCGCAAGTATTCCCTTCGCGTCCGACACTCCGCGCCCATACATCCACTCCGTGTCCTCGCTGAACGGGATGTACGGCGGCACGGTGTCCATGTGAGTCGAAAAAACCAGGTCCGGCCTTTGTCCCGCTTGTCCGCCATAGACATTCCAGCGCGGCCCGTCCGTCTGGCTATCCGCCGGCTGGGCTACAGCCGTCTTCTCCACTTCCCACCCGCGCCCGGCTAGAAACTCCGCCAGAAAATCGCCCACCGCACCCTCGTGGTAGGTCGTCGATTCGATCTCGCATAACTGGCGCGTCAGCCCAATCGGGTCAAGAAGAAGCAATTTCGAAGGCTCGTTCATGATGCTGCCAGAATAACGTACAACCGGTCTCATAAATTCCTCTGGTGCCGGAGCGGGCACGCATGGGACCCAACAGCAAGGCGGGTCCCATAACTCCAGCGAGTTGAAAAAGATCGTTTATGAGACCGGTTCCAGCGCCCGGCGCCCTCCCTGTGTGCGGCCATCGTGGCCCCGCGAAAGGACCGGCCTGGGCACCTCTGCCGCCACTCGAATCAAAGGCCGCCAAAGCGTAGAATCACAGATGTAATGATCTCCGTCTTCCTATTTACCTCTTTTGCGACACCTCTCTCCGGCGTAGCGCTTGAGCGCAAGGAGTTGCCATGACCCCGGCCAGCGACGCTGCTCTCGAGCCCATTCACGCCGCGGCCACCGAAATCTTTACCGGCGCTCTCAAGGCCTGTAACATCGCTTCCGCATTCGACCGCCGCCTGCGCTTCGAAGGGCACACACTGATCCGCGTCATGCCCGATGGCAGCGGTCCCGCCGACATCAATCTCTCTGCCTACAAGCGCATCTTCGTCATTGCCATTGGCAAGGCCGCCGGCCCCATGCTTCAGGTTCTGCTTGAGCGCATGAAGCGCCGCAAAGGCCTGCGCGGCATCTGCTGCACCAACCAGATGCCCGCGGCTCGCAACTGGCGCTTTCGCTACTTCGAAGGCGGCCATCCCCTTCCCAACGAAGATTCCTTTGCGGCTGCGCGCGCCGCGCTCGCCTTGCTGCGCAAAGCCCGAAAAGACACGCTTGTCTTTTTCCTCATCTCCGGTGGCGGCTCTGCCATCTTCGATCTGCCTCTCGATCCGCACATCACCCTCGAAGACACGGCCGCCTTTCACCAGTTGCTGATTGCGTCGGGAGCTCCAATCAACGAGATCAACACCCTCCGCAAGCATTTTTCCGCGGTCAAGGGTGGTCGCCTGGCCATGGCCGCGCCAGAAGCCGTAAAGGTCAGCCTGCTCCTCCCCGACGTGCCGCTGCGCACGCTCGATGCGCTTTCCTCCGGTCCCACCACGCCGGATCACTCCACCGTCGCAGAAGTTCGCGAGCTCCTCGCCAAATACGATCTCGCCCCCAGGCTGCCGCCCTCCATCCGCGCCTTCTTTGAGCAGGAGGATCTGCCCGAGTCGCCCGGAAACAAAAGCTGGCGCACGTCGTTCCTGCCCAAGCTCCCGTGGACCGACCCCATTCGGCCCCGCCGCATCACCTCGGCGGCCAGCATGAGCGGCGAAGATGCGGCCTTTCGCGATTCCGTCTTCGAAATCCTGCTCTCCAGCCACGACCTGGTCGAGAACGCGCGCGCATTGGCGCGGCAGCACGGCTATCACGTCGTGGTCGACAACAGTTGCGACGATTGGGACTACGCCGATGCGGCCCGCTATCTGCTGGAGCGCTTCCACGCATTCCGCGTTCAGCACAACCGCTTGTGCCTCATCTCTGTTGGCGAAGTCACTGTCACCCTCACGCGCGCGCCTGGCGCCGGCGGCCGCAACCAGCAGTTCGCCCTCACCTGCGCCCTCGAGCTTGCCAACCATCCTGGCGAGCACCTCGCCGTCCTGAGCGCCGGCTCCGATGGCATCGATGGCAACACGCGAGCGGCTGGGGCCATCGCCGATCCCACCACTGTCGCTCGTGCTCGCGCCTTCGGTTTCAATCCCGAGCAATCCCTTGCCGAATTCAATGCCTGTCCGCTCTTCACCGCCATCGGCGACTCAGTCGCCACCGGACCCACCGGCCAAAACCTGCGCGACCTGCGCCTGCTCATCTCCGAAAGCGCCTGACTCCGTTCCCTTCCCGCGCTCCAAATCTACATCGAAAAATCGAATGATTTTCCTCTTTGCGCTCCGTTTCGCTGCATTAGGATTAGTTCGTGCCTCGAAGACCAAAACGCGGGACTGCTGCTAAACTCCCCGACATTCGTGCCGTTGCTGCCGTAGCCAAAGTCTCCATCGCCACGGTCTCCAGAACCATGAACGGCTCTTCCCTGGTCAGCGAACGCCTCAGCAAACGCGTCTGGCAGGCGATCAAGCAGCTCAACTACCTGCCGAACACCCACGCGCGCACCCTCGTCTCCGGACGCAGCCGCCTCCTCGGCATCATCGTCGAGAACATCACCAATCCCTTCTTTCCTGAGCTGATCCAGAGCTTTGAAGAGATTGCCGTCGCCCGTGGCTACGAGATTCTCGTCAGCTCCACCAACAGTGACCCTGCCGTGCTGGCCGGATGCGCCCGCCGCATGTTGGAGCGCAAGGTCGACGGCGTTGCCGTCATGACGTTTGGTGAAGAAGAACCGGTCCTCGATCAGCTCACGCACCGCGGCGTGCCCATCGTGCTCGCCGAGTTCAAACCCGACGATCCCAAGGCCAGCACCATTCTCCTCGACTACTCCACCGGCATCCATCAAGCCATTCGCCATCTCGCTTCGCTCGGCCACCGCTCCATCGCCTTTTTCTCCGGACCGCATAGCCTGCACTCCGCCATCACGCGCGAGAACGACTTCCGCGCTGCCATTCAGGCCGCCGGTCTGCAGTTGCAAAAGAAGTGGGTCATCGAATGCAACCACACCCTCAAGGGTGGCGTCGCCGGCTTCGAGCAGTTGAAAAAGCTCGCCAATCGTCCCACCGCCATCGTCTGCTCCAACGACATGACCGCTATCGGCGTTCTGCGCGCCGCCTACATGGAAGGCCTTCATGTCCCGCACGATCTCTCGGTCATCGGCCTTGACGACATCGCTTTCGCCGAGTTCACGCTGCCTCCGCTCACCACCATCCGCCTCTCGCGCATCGATCTCGCCCGCGCCGCCTTCAATGCTCTCCACGCCCAAATTGAAGGCGCCGACAGTACCGGATTGCAGCGCGAGTTCCTGGTCTCGACGAGTCTCGTCGTCCGCGGCTCCACGGCCGCTCCTCCAGCCGTGTCATCAGACAAGAAGCCCGGCTTCGCGTCACCACAATCATCGGTAGCAATTGGATGACAGTCTTCTGACCATCGGATAACCCCCGCCACGATATGCTGTCCAAGAGGATGAACAATCGCGGCGCCCCGGAGGCCACGCCTTGACGACTGCCTATCTCAATCGCATCGCCACGGCTGTCCCGCCGCATGACATGCACGGCGCCTTCCTCCCCTTCGCTGAAAGCCTCCTCCCCGAAGGCACGCGCCGCAATCTCTATCGCCGCATGGTTCGTCTCGCGGCTATCGATCACCGCTACTCCTTCCTCAAGCCCATCGTCACCGCCAGCGGCTCAATGCAGGATGCAGACGCTCTCTTCGTGCGCGGCAACTTCCCCTCCACTGCGCGGCGCATGGAGGCCTTTCGGCAGTTCGCTCCTCAACTCGCGCGTTGCGCACTCTCGAAGCTCGCACTCACCGACGCCGAACGCCAGAGCATTTCCCACGTCATCGTGACCTGCTGCACCGGCCTCTACGCGCCCGGCCTCGACTATGAAGTCATCGAGCTTCTCCACCTTAACCCCTCCGTCGAGCGCACCTTCATCGGCTTCATGGGCTGCTATGCCGCCATCAATGCGCTCAAGGCCGCCCGCCACATCGTTCGCTCCGAACCCGGCGCCAAAGTCCTGCTCCTCTCGCTCGAGCTCTGCTCCTTGCACATGCAGGAGACCGAGGATCTCGAGCAATTGCTCGCCTTCACGGTCTTTGCCGATGGCTGCGCCGCCTATCTCGTCACCGCCGAGGCCATCGGCCTCGCCCTCGACAGCTTTCTCGCCGTCAACCTCGCCGGCACCGATCAGCTCATCACCTGGCGCATCGGCGAACAGGGATTTGACATGCATCTCTCCGGCCAGGTCCCAGGCCAGTTGCGCAATGGGCTCGCCGAAGCGGGCACACGAATCACTCGAGGGTGCGAATTCTCTTCGATCGATCTCTGGGCCGTTCATCCTGGCGGCCGCACGATCCTCGACGCCACTGAGCAGGGGCTCGCTCTCCCGTCCCAAGCGCTCGCCGACTCGCGCAGTATTCTCCTCAACTTCGGCAACATGTCCTCCGCGTCCATCATGTTTGTCTTGCACAAACTGATCGAGCGCGCTCGCCCCGGCCAAATCGGCTGCGCCATGTCCTTCGGCCCGGGAGTCACCGCTGAAACCATGATGTTCCATGCCGTCTGACGCGATCGATTTCCGTTATCGCGCTGAGCTCACCGAACTCACCGAAAAAATCGACGAGCCCTGCTCCCGCGACCAGCTCCGCGCCTGCCTCCGCGACCTTGCGTGCCTCAATCGCTGGTTCCTCGGCTACCGCCCGGTCTTGAATTGGCTCAGCACCGTCGCTCCGCCATCCGCCTCCGAGCCGCTCCACATCGTCGATGTCGGCTGCGGCTACGGCGACACGCTCCGCCGCATCGAGCGCTGGGCTCGCGCACGCGGCGTTGTCGTCGAACTCACAGGCCTCGATCGAAATCCAGACGCCGTCGCCGTCGCCGCCGAGGCCACCCCATCGGGGAGCGCAATTTGCTGGGTCGCGGCTGACGTCTTTCGCTGGCGGCCCGAAAAGCCGATTCACTTCGTCATCAGCTCTCTCTTTACCCACCACCTCACCGAGCCTGACGTCATTCGCTTCCTGCAATGGATGGATATCCACGCCGAACTCGGCTGGTTCATCAACGATCTCTCGCGCGCTGCGGTTCCCTATCATCTTCTCCGGATCTTTACCAAACTTGCGGGCCTTCACCCTTTTGTTCAGCACGACGGCCCCGTATCCATCGCTCGCTCCTTTGTTCCCGAGGATTGGCAGCGCATGTGCGCCGCAACCGGCCTTAACTCGACTCTTGACGTGAGTATCGACCTCGACGCTGTCGCAATCCAGCCGTCCTGGCCGGCGCGCCTCTGCGTCAGCCGGAGAAAAACGCCGCGAGCGCCCAACCCGCACCGCCCCAACTCCGGAGTTATCGCTTGATTCAACTGGAAATGTGCCCGGAGGAACCGCATTCGGTCACAATGTCTAACGCCTGGCGCGCCGCTCCCCGCTCTACTGCATCGCCAGCGCGCTTTCGGTCTCTAGCTGGCCCGCCGCGCGCCACGCCGTGATCTCCGCGTGCGTCTGGTCCGCCGCCACGCGCCGGTGCGGATAAACCCTCGGCTCGCCAAATCTCAGTTGCGCCGAGAAGCCGGTCACGCCCAGCACCTTCCACAGATGCGTGATGAATTCCTCATCGCCGTACCAGCACAGCTCCCGCTCCTCCACGTTGCCTTCGATCACATAGCGAATCGCCGCCGCCGTGATCGGCGCGCCCGTCGAAGTCGCGGGATCGATCAGCCGCGAATGGAACCTGAGCACCTCGGCGCCATCCGTGCTCGTGCCCTCGGGAAACAGCAGTACAGGAACCGGCAGCTTGAGCCGCTCAGTCATCTGCTCCGCAACAGTCATCGCACTGGCCAGGCTCGACCGATCCAGAAAAATCGTCCCTCCCGAGCGCGCCGCCTTGCCGAAAAACGGCCAGTCATCGATCTCCATCTTTGCCACAAAAAAGCATGGCATCGTCGCGCTGATGATGATGATGTCGAGATAGCTCAGATGGTTTGAAATCACCAGCCCGCACGCCGGAGGCTGGCCCTCCACCTGCGCTTTGATGTCTAGTACCCTCAGAATTGCCCGCGCCGATCCCTGCAGCCACAGTGCGCGCCGCTCCAGTGTCATCGGCCCGCGCAATCGATCGAGCCAGTAACGAACCACGCACATTGCCAGAGCGAACGCCAGCGCCACAGCGCGCCGGATAGCCCGCAGCGTCACGTAGTCAACGGCGCCAGAAAGCGGTGGCGAGCCGCGGAAGAAAGCAGATTCAAGTCCAGGAGCGTCAGAAAATCGATCGTGCGGAACTCGCGGTCCCACGCCGGCGGCGCTGCAATGCGCGCGCCAATCGCAAGGTAGGTCTTCAGCAGTTTGGGAACCTTGACCGCGCTTCGAGTTGGTGCCGGAGCGGAACCTTCCGGCCCGTTTCGATCAGATGACCGATCGGTCCAGCAGGGCGACGGCTGTGCGTCTGCGCTCTGTTGATCCGGATCGTAGCTTCCTGGGGGGCACGCGTACGCTGCGGTCGGCCTGGTCTCAAACTCCGCCGGAACCCTGAAATTCTCGAGCTGGCGATACATCTGCCAACCCTCCGCAGGGTCGTTGGAATTTAAAGAAGAGCAACCGAGCAAAGTACGAAGCCCCATGTCGGTAGCATACTGCGCGATCCCCCGCCACAACAACATCAGCACTTCCGGGGTTCGGTGTTCGCGGTCGATCGATGCGCGTCCCAGCTCCAGAATCCCCGGCCGCAGCGGCTCATACGGCCCCAGGTTGAACTCCTGCTCCGAGTAGTAGCCCAGATTCCGCGCCGCCGTTTCGCCCGACTGCATCCGGTACGTTCCCACCACGCGCCGGCTCGTCTTGTCCTCCACAATTAAGTGCACACAGACGGAGTCGAATCGATCCTGATCGAGCCCCGTCTCGTACGAGCTCTCCAGTCCCTCGCCCAGTTCGATATTGAAAACTTTGAAGCGCAACCGGCAAGCCGCTTCGCGATCCTCCAGCGTTTCAGCAAGCCGCAGCCGGTAGCGCCCCACATCGGCGCGAACACGGGAAGCAGGCGTCGGCTCCGTTTGGGTTGGAATGTTGGCCGGAAGCGCGATTTCCATCAGCGAACCGGCGTCGGGCGCAAATCTTGACGGGCCTCTTGGGAGAGTATCTGAAATCACGCGACCAGTATTGCGCAGCGACTGTCAACGCACGGTCAATCTGCCGCGAAAACGGTGCAAAAATCCTGCTCAGATTCTCGCCGCTTCGTTGCAAGCTTGGTTCCCCGCACCGCGCGGTTTCTATAAAATCAAAAAACCGGAGCGAAGCTGCGATGCAAGCAGTTCCGCTCCGGCCGCAGTGTTCTGGGGAACCTTCCGCCTGCTCGGCTAACGCCTCCCGCCTCGCACAGCAAATCCGCCGCGCGCAGCCATCCCCGTCGTCATCATCGACCCGCGCGCCGCATAGCCGCCGCCCACATATCCGCGCCCGGTATATCCATACGCGTAACTCCGCGCAGCCGGCGCATAACCCCGTGGAACGTAGCTATATCCGCGCACCACCGGCCCTCCAACATACCCCCTCGGCCCGTAACCGTACCCGTAAACTCCAACCCGCGGCCCGATCGCAACTCCCACATAAGGCATCACGCTCGGATAATACGGCGCGACCACCGGCGGTGCGTAGGTCATAGGCGCGGGATACGCCACGGGCGGCGCATACGCCATCTCAGGTTGCGCAGGCTGCTCATCCGGCGCTGGCTGCTCGGGCGCGTACGACTGCTGCGGTCCCTCATCTGGCGCCTGCGTCGGCGGCGCTGGCTGTGGCGCATAGGACTGCGGCCCGCGCTGGTACAGCCCATATGGATCGCGCTGCGGCTCCGGCACCACCGGAACCTGAATGTCGTCCATCATGCGCAGCGTCAGCGTCGTCTCCGACTTCAGTGTCGGTCTCGGTCCGCGCCGCGGCAAATTGATCAGATCGATCGGCCACAGTACCGGAATCATCCACAGAACCGTGTCGCGGACAGCGTGCCCCTTGCCCAGGATCCGTCCCTGCGCATCGATTTTGTACCCCGGCACATCCGCCACCCTTGCGCTGATCGGAACCACGGTATCGCCCACGTACAGCCGGTCGAAGTCCAATTCCATCCAACCCTTGCCCACAAAGTGGCCGGGATCCTTGTACTCAGCGAACTGTCCGCCCAGGTAGCTTCCATAAGGCAGCATGAAGTCGCCGCGCCGGAACTGCACCTTGCACAGCACCGGATCGCCAACAGCAGTTGTCTTTGATGAGATCTTCCCGTCGCCGGTCGTGCACGATACCAGCGCCCCCGCCGGAATCAGCCGCGAGCTGGCGTCCGCAAA
>JBEKWT010000035.1:0-14721 GCA_049512795.1 Occallatibacter sp. | reverse complement strand
CCTCCGCCCGGTGCAGCGCGTCGCGCCGCTTCTGCTTCTCGCTCTCAATGTCCGCCGGTGCCCACGTCGATCCGCCAATGCGCTTCGATGTGTCGGTCAGCCACTGTTCGAACACCTTGTCCAGCCCGGCCACGTCTGCCTGCGCCTGCTTGAGCGCGCCGCGGAAATGAACAAGCTCTCCATCGATTCGCCCGGGGTAGTAGCTGAGCCGGTCGCCCGTCTGCATCGCATCAACCAGCGCGTTCGAAGGCCCCGCAACCGGCCCAGTCTGTTGCATCGCGTCATCGGCTCCACGCAGCCGCGTCATCTCCCCGGCAAATCCGTCGAGTTCACCGCGTTGCGCAACGCGGCCATTCGCACGCTGCACCACCACAACAACCTTCGCATTCACGCTGCCGCTTGGCACGGGAATCACCGTCGTCAGCGTGTTCCCATCGAACGTCCACCCTCCCGGCTCACCCGGCTTGACGAATCCCACTTTCTTCCCGTTCACCGTCACGGTCACCGGCGGCCAATCCGCGGGCAGCCGCACTTCATATCCGCGCGTCTTCAGCATGCCAGGGTAAGAACCCTCAACCGGCCCAATCTCCACCCGCAGCGTATCGCCATTCTCGGTCGCCTTCACAGGCGTTCGCGCAAAAACGCCCTTCTGGTACTCAACCGACACGCCCGAATCCTCGTAAACCGAGTAGCTCGAGCTCGCGCCCGCCGCCAGCGGCCACACGTTCACGATCAGCGGATCGACCGGCTTCTCGCCCGTGTGCAGCATCGCCGGCTGCATCGGCAAAATGGTCCCAGCCTTCACGTACACCGGAATCTGATCGATCGTAAAACTGCGCTTCACAGTCGCCGGTCCAGCAAAATGTTTTCCCGTCGGCCACTCGATCCAGTCGCCCCCCTGCGAATCGGACTTGGGCAGCCACACCTGCTCCGTCGCGAGGCCCGTAATCTTGTCCGCCGGCGCCGTCACGGGGCTCACGATCAACTGATCGCCGAACAAATATTCGTTCTTGCTTGTGTAGGCCGCATCGTCCTCTGGCCAGTCATAGTAAAGTGGCCTGAAGAACGCGACTCCGGTGTCGTACGTCCGCCGAGCTTCGGTGTAAAGATACGGCTGCATCGCTTCGCGCATCTGGTAGGCCGATCGCATCACCGCCGAATACGGTTCGGGATACGCCCAGATTCGTCGCTCCGAATCCGGATTCTTCGTCGTGTGCGTCCGCAAAATCGGGCTGAACGTACCGAACTGAATCCACCGCGTGTAAAGCTCCGGATCGACCGCGCCCGGCATGTGCCCGCCGATGTCGTGGCTCCAGAACGCATAGCCCACATTCGCTGCCGTCGCCGTAAACCACGGCTGAAATGCGAGCGAGTCCCACACCGAAATCGTGTCGCCCGAAAACCCGATCTCGTACCGGTGATTCCCGAGGCCCCCCCAGCGATGAAACAACAGAGGCCGCTTGCCTTCGCGTTGCTGATCGGTAAAGTGAACGTAGTTCAGCCACCACGTGGGATTTACGCCCGGCAAATTTGTCGTCTGCCACTGCTGCCAGTCAAGCCACCAGAAGTCCACGCCCTGCTTCTCCAGCGGATGCAGCACAAGATCCAAATAATTCGTCGCCCATTTCTTGTCTGTCGGATCGAACGGAATGTATTTCTTCGTCGCCGGATCCACTCCCATAGCCCGCGCCATCGCCGGATACGCCTGCTCCCACGGCTGAATACCCGATGCCGGATGCAGATTCATCGTTGTCTTCAATCCATCCTCGTGCAGCTTTTTCAAAAATGCATCGGGATCGGGAAACAGCACCTTGTTCCACGTATAGCCCGTCCACCCCAGCATCTCCCCCGATTGATCCACCGCGCCCATGGCCCTGAGCTGCTCGTCGCTCATGTGCCAATCCATGTCGATCACCATCACGTCCAGCGGCGTGTCATTCTCCCTGAAGTCTCGCGCCAGCTCGTCAAATTGTTCGTCGGTATACGCCCAGTAGCGCGACCACCACACCCCGAACGCAAATCTCGGAGGCAGCGGAATCCGTCCCGCCACGCGCACAAAATCGCCCAGCGCCTGTTTGTAGTCGTGTCCGTAGCCGAAAAAATACCAGTCGCTGTACGCGCCGGGTTTCTCGTTCGTCGGCCGCTCCATCACCCACGGCCACACACTTTTTTCGCCCTCAAGAAATCGAAAATCCGCCGAGTCAAACAGCGGCCGCGTTGAATCATCCACCAGCGCCCATCCCCCTCGCGACACTAACCCCTGCTCGATCGGTTCCTCGGTCTTCGCTCCTCGCGCTGTATCCAGCGTCCGCGTCGTCCCCATCAGATTTTCAGAATCCGTCATCCCGGGATGCCACACCACTGGTTTGCCATCGACATTAAGCGTGATCGAAAGATTGTTGGATGTGAAGTGCCCGTCCCCGGAGGGCATGTAGCTCACTGTGAGCGCGTCTGTCTTGATCGTCCAAAGCTCGACGCCGTCTGAAGATTGATTTGCAGTTGTAACCCTCGGCACCGGCAGCCTTCGATTGAGAAACACAAACGACGCGTGATCCTCGAACTTCCCATCCGCCGACCACTCCATCCGAATCAACTGCGGGGTCAGCACCGTGAATCGCGCGTTCCCGACCGTCACCACCGCTTTCGGATCTGCCACAGGATTGTCTTCCGCCGGCACGCCCCGCTCGCCCACGGTCGCCGCCGGCGCCGGGAGCTCACTCCGCTTTGCCACCCCAGCGCCGCCCGGCGCTTGCTCCGGCCGCGCCTCAGCTGGCGCCACTCCTCCCAATCCCAACCCCAAAACCGCAATCGCCAAAGTCCCGGTAAAAAAGCGCACACCAGCCCCCTTCTTTCTCCATCGGGAAGGGTACCACCGCTCGCGCTCGCCGCGCGCGCTGCCCCGTCCAAGCTCCGCTCGGGCGCGGTTGAAAACATCCCGCAGCGGCAATCTTTCTCAGGCAGGATGGAGACCGCCATTGTGGGCTCAGGCGCGCGAACGAGGAAAGGCCACGTGCAGAAGCGAAGTGCGCGGCAAAAGAAAATCCCCCTCCGCGACTTCTCGCGAAGGGGGAACACGTACTGCCGGAGACGTCAACGCCATCGCATCGACGTCAAACTGTTCATCACCACTTGTTGTCCGGGCCATGGCAGCTGCCAAAGCCTTTGTCGATATAAGCACCAGTCGCAGTCGGTGCGGGAAGTGTAGGACCATTGGGTAAAGTTGTGGGACCTGCCAGTGCCGACTCGTAATCCCACGCGTAGCCGTTCTGATTCAGCGTCAGGCGCATCACGCCCCAGTAGAACCCGGTATAGGCCTGGAGATTCTGTTCGTTGAAATTCACGTTGCCGGTCGGGTCCTCCAGATTTGTTTCACTTGCGCCGCTCGTGACGGGGGTTATGACGATCGGATCGAGTGTCTCGCCGCCGCTGCCTACAGTGAACTGCCGAATGCCATTCCTTGGATCGTAATTCCCATCGGGGTCCAGCGGGCGGTACCGGGCATAGAGGTGATCGTGTCCGTTCAGCACCAGGTCGGCTCCGTACCGGTAGAGCAGTTGCCAAAAGGCCTTTGCGGTCACGCCCTCCTCGGTGATGCCGTTCGTAGCGCTGAACGTGGGCTGATGCCAGTACGCGGCTGTGCAAGCGGAATGGTTCGCCTCGAGATCCTTCTTCAGCCATTCCAGCTCGGAAGCGAACCAGGAGCCCGTGTCGGAGCAGCCACCCGGCTGCGTCTCGCACTCAATATTGAGCGAGATAATGTGCCAGGAGCCCAGATCATAGGAATACCAGCCATCTCCCACTCCGACCTGGCCTCCTGCCGGCATTGTTTCTCCAACTCCACCCGTCTCCTCGAAGTGCCCCGCCTGTCCATCGGCCCGAGGTATCGGTTGGGGGTTGGGAGTGGTGGCGGCCGGATAGCCGCACCCCGTCATCGATGATGGGCATGGGTCCCCGAGCGTAGTCGTGATCGGTTGCCCTGTGGTATCGATCTGGTAGCCGTTGAAGTAGGAGAAGTAGCCGTAGCCGGCCACGCCGGTCGCACCATGCTCGTCATAAAATTCGTGGTTGCCCGGCGCAGGCCGCGTGATCATTTTGAAAGCGCCGTAGGTCAAATCGTACGAACTCTCGAAGTCAGAGTATTGGCCTACCTGGTATTGCAGATCTCCCAGGATCGCCACCAGGTCAGGCTTCATCGTTTCAATCTGATTCGCAGTGGCCTCCTGGGATTGCCACAGAGAGGTGGCTGTGTAAGGGGCCTTGGGGGTGCCGCAGCTTTCACCCGCCTTCTCACCAGCCGGCTCCGTCTCGCCTGGCTGGCAGGCCACGTCGCCAACCACCGCCAGCACGGGCGAGCGTCCGATGGTTGCGTAGGGCCAATTGTGGTCTGGCGCCGGGTAACTGTAAGGCCACTGATTGCTGTTGGAGCTCTGATTCTGTGCGCTGGCCACGGCTGCAAATGCCATGACCGAGGCGGCCGCTCCGATAAACACAGCGGCTCGGATCCTTATCTGGATCGTCTCCATTGAGTTTCTCCTGTTCAGACTTTTGGGGAATGCTTGCTTTGGGGAATGCTCGCTACCGAGTTGCGATTTTCGCCCTGCAATATTTCGCGTGCATCACAATTGTGTGAATAAACCGTAACGTTCGCGAATCGCTGAGGCTGCCCATCCTGAATGCGCTTGTTTGCGCCTGGGTGGGAAACCAACCACCGATCACCAACCACCGGCCACCGGTTTCAGGCGTAGCGAAACAGCGCCATGAAACCAAAGTCCATGTGCTGCTGGATATGACAGTGAAACAATGTCAGGCCCGGCTGGTCAGCCACCAGATCCACCGTCGCCCGCCCGAACGCGGGAACGATCACCGTGTCCTTCCTGATGCCGGCTGTCGGCTTGCCGTTGAGCTCGACAAGCTCGAACAGGTGACGGTGGAAATGCAGAGGGTGCGAATCGTCGCTGCGGTTGTGAAACACAATCCGGTAGCGCCGTCCCTGGTGGAACACGAATTCCCCCTGGTGCGGGTATTCTTTCCCGTTCACGAGCCAGTGATTGATTCCATTCAGCCCGCCAGGGATTTTCTCGAAGACCATGTCGATGGTATGGTCTGGCTGGGGATGCTCCGCGTTCGTGCCAAATCCCGTCGTGCCGAAAATGGTGTAGTCCCAGCGCCAGTTCGGAGGTGGAGTCCACAGCGCGCGCTGTTTTTTGTTGGCATACTCCACCACCATCCCCATGCCGGCTTGCCGCGCGGTATCGCGGATCTCCCCCAAAACCCACACGCCGGGATTATTCATCTCCACGATCGCATCCACGCGCTCGCCCGGAGCAATCTCAATAACGTCCACCGCCTGAGGCGTCGGAACGGGATTGCCGTCCAGTGCGATCACCTGAAACGTGTGGCCTGGCAAAGCCAGGCGGTGAATTTCGGCAGCGCTCGCGTTCAGCAGATGCATCAGAACGCGCTGACCCGGCTGCACCCGAAGCGGATCCCCAGCCCCCAGCATTTTGTCGTTAATCGAATACAGCGGAGCGCTGACTTCGAGTCCGTTCGTGCGCAGGTCTGGTTTGCGGGGTTTTTCGGGCATCGGGTCGTCGGGATCCGGCGCCATCGCGTCCTGATCCATCGGAGACAGAAAATACTCCCATTCACGCAGCGCCAGAAACACTTCCTGGTCGTAATGTCCGGGGTCGTCCGCTCCGTCGATCATGAAGAAACCGAATTGCCCTGTGTAGACGCCCCGATGGAGATCCATCATCGCTGCAGTGTGCGAGTGGTACCATCGTGAACCCGCCGGCTTGGCCACGAATTCAAAGCGCCGCCTGAGGTGCGGCGGCACCGGCGGCGAGCCTTCCTCCGCCACTCCATCGGACTCCGGCGGAACAAACAGGCCATGCCAATGCACGTACTCTGGAACGTCTGTGTCGTTCAGAACCTCGACTGTAATGCGCTTGCCTTCGCGCACCCGTATCAGGGGGCCGGGAACTTTATCGCTGTAGCCGATCGTGCTAACGACGACCTGCGGAGCCAGCTCCACCAACGTGGGTGCGATGCGCAGTGCGAAATCCGCCGCGTGCCCGTCGGCCTTCGATGCCAACGGCGCCATTGGATGCTGGGGTAGCCCCGGCATTTGCATCGCCCCTGGCGATTGCGCCAGCGCCCGCTGCAGCTTGCCCGCGCCCGTCGCCGTCACGGCGGCCAATCCGGTTCGCACAAACTCTCTTCGGTTCATGCGATCTTCTTCCGGGTTTCAAACGTCAGCGTCAAGCCTGCTGCCTCAATGATCTTTGTCGACACGCCCTAATGTTTCGACTATATTGCCAAAACGTGAAAATCGCGTGATCGGTTGCCGAAAACAAACAGCCTGGTGGCTGAAAGCCGAATGCTGAGACCTGAAGGCTTGTCGCTGCTTCGCGCCGCTATGATGAACTTGAGCGTAAACAGTTGTCTCAACGCGCATCCATGCCCCCCTCTATCTTCATCTCGGCAGGCGAAGCCAGCGGCGAGCACTACGGCGCCCTGCTGGCCACCGCGCTCTCCCACAAATTCCCTCCAAGACCCCAAACAGCGGAGCTGTGGGGCATGGGCGGCCCACGTATGGCCGCCGCCGGCGTCCGTTGCATCGTCCGCGCGGAAGACATGGCCGTCATGGGCCTGACCGAAGTGGTCCTCCATCTCCCCCGCATCTACCGCGAGTTCCGCAAGCTCAAGCGCGCCATCCGCGCCCATCCCCCCACCGTCGCCGTCCTCATCGACTTCCCCGAGATCAACTTCCGCCTCGCCCGCGAATTCCACCGCCTCGGCATTCCCGTCATCTACTTCGTCAGCCCGCAGCTCTGGGCCTGGAAGCAGCACCGCATCAAGCTCGTCCAGAAATACGTCCGCCGGATGTTGGTCATCTTTCCCTTCGAGGAGTCGTATTACCGCGCCCGCGGCGTCGATGCCGAATTCGTCGGCCATCCCCTCGCCGACTTGCCCCAGCCCTCCATCACCCGCGGGCAATTCGCCGCCGAGAATAGCCTCGACCCCGCTCACATCTGGATCGGCCTTCTCCCCGGCAGCCGCCTCCGCGAAATCGAAGACCACCTCCCAGAAATGCTCGCCGCCGCCCGCGCCCTCGCCGCCGCGCGAATCGTCGTCCCGCCCGCTCCGATCCCAACCAGCTCTTCGCCCAGCATCCCTTCGCCCGTCCCAACTCCCGCTCACCCGGCGCCGCCCTACGACTTCCTCATTCCCCTCGCTCCCACCCTCGACGCCGCCCAGCGCGCCTCAGTCCAACGCCTCGTCGAAAATCACGCCCGCTCGCTCTCCGTCCACCTGGTCCACGACGCCCGCGCCGCCCTCTTTCATGCCCGAGCCTCAGTCGTCGCCAGCGGCACCGCCACCGTCGAAGCCGCCCTCATCGGCAATCCTTTTATCGTGGTCTACCGCGTCTCGCCGCTCACGTATGCTATCGCCAGGCGCATGGTCAAAGTCCCCCACGTCGCCATGGCCAATCTAATCGCCGGCAAACGCGTGGTTCCAGAACTCATTCAGCACGACTTCACCGCCACAAATATCGTCCAACAACTCAGCCCCCTGCTACCCGACGGCCCCGCTCGGGAGTCCATGATGATAGAGCTTGCAGCAATTCGGGAGGCGCTACATGCTCCTGCAAATCAGCCCTCGCAAACCCAGGCCGCCCAATCCGCCATCGAACGGGTAGCCGCTATCGTAGTGAAAGAGGTCGAATCGATTTCTCCAGCACCCGCGCCAACCGTCGAACCTTCCCAAGCGGTCGGCCACTGAGGCCAATCGGTATCACCCGCGAATTAACCTCAACCCGCCGCAATCGTAAATTGACCGGCGGCAGCACAATGAGCGAACGAATGAATCGATACCTGAAAGATCTGCAGTCCAACGGCCAGCGCTTCGCAACCCGCGCCGCATTCGCCCTCGTCGCCCTCGTCGCCCTTCCCGCCACCGCGCAAGTCGCCCGTCCCGCGCTCAACATCACCGGCTACGTCATTGACGCCGAGCTCGATACCGCTACGCACCACCTCACGGCCACCGCCCAGGTCACCTTTACCGCGCCCGCCAACCTCAACGTGGTCACGTTCGGCTTCCATCCCGCGCTCAAAGTCACCAAAATCACCGACGATTCCGGCAAACTGCTCGAAGCCGAGCGCACCGCAGACGGTTCCATCCGAGTTACCGCCGGCACGCCCTTCGTTGACGGCCAGCCGGCCCACTGGACCTTCGTCTACGACGGCGTCATCACTGGCAACGAAGACGGCCCGGTCGAAGGCCTCAAGCTCGCGGCTGTCCAGGAACCCATCAGCTACCTGCTTTATCCCGCGCGCTGGTTCCCCACCACCGGCTTCATGACCGACCGCTTCACCGCCGAACTGCACATCCGCGTCCCGCAAGGCATGCGCGTCTTCGCGAGCGGCCCAACGGGCGCCTCCAAGCCCGTCACGCTCGCGAGCGGCAAGCCCGGCGACGAGTTCGACTTCAACTGGTCCAAGCCCGGCTTCCCGGGAACCGTCATTGCCGGCCGCTATCTGCCGCCCGTCTCAGCGGGAGCAGGCAACGTCAAGGTCTACGTCACCATCACCCATCAAGCCTCGGCCAACGCGCTCGCGCAAACCGCCACCAGCGAATACAACTTCTTCACCGACACTTTCGGCCTTCCTCCCACGCCCCGCATCAACATCGTCGAGCTGCCCGACGACACCTTGCCCGCCGTTTACGCGCCCGAGCTGGCAGCCATCATGGGCTCTCGCACCGGCGACAAATCCGGCATCCGCCTCCTCGCCAATACCATCGCCCACCAGTGGTGGGGACTCGAAATCAGCCCCAAAACCCTCGACGATGCCTGGATCACCAACGGCATGTCGCGCTACGGCGAGCTCATGTACGTCGAGGATCAGAGCGGAGCCAGCGCCTTGAAAGCTGCCATGGAAGACGTTTCCGCGGGCGCTCTCGCCTATGACACCACTCCCCTCACCAGCGTCGGCCGTCTCGATCCCTTCTCGCCCCAGTTCCAGTCCATGACCCTCGAAAAGGGCGCCATGATCTTCCACATGCTGCGCTGGGAGGTTGGTGACAAGGTCTTTCCGGAAATCCTCAAAGCCGCGCTCAGCCAGTATTCGGGCGGCTCCATCCGCACCGCCGACTTTGAAAAGGTGGCCGAGGCCGAGAGCCAGAAAGAGCTCCTGCCCTTCTTCTCGCAGTGGATCGACGGCACCGGCGCGCCCACCTTCACCAACAAGTACTCCGTCTATCGCCTCGGCAACAACAAGGGCTTCCGCACCATCGGCGAAATCAACCAGGATCTCGACCTCTTCCGCATGCCCGTCGATCTGCGCATTGAAACCGACGGCAAGACCGTCAACCAGAGCATCGAGGTCGTCGGCACCGATACGCAATACATCGTCGACACATTCGGCCGCCCGCGCCGCATCAGCGTCGATCCCAATGACTGGGTGCTCAAAGCCAGCCCCGACCTCCAGGTCCGCATCGCCATCCTCAAAGGCCAGCAGTTGGTCGCACAAAACGATCTTCTCGGCGCCATCGGCGAATACAAGAAGGCTCTTGAAGTCAATCCGCAGAGCTCGCTGGCCAGCTATCGCATTGGCGAGTTGCTCTTCACCCAGTGCAACTACCAGGCCAGCGTCAACGCCTTCCGTGACGCCCTCCGCGGCGACGATCAGCCGCCCTGGACCGAAGTCTGGAGCCACATCGCCGTCGGCAAAATCTTCGACGTCACCGGCCAGCGCGACCGCGCCGTCGCCGAATACCGCCTCGCTGTCCAGACCAATGACAACACCCAGGGCGCCGTCAACGAAGCCCGCCAGTACCTGCAAAAGCCCTTCACACAGCCCGAAGGCACCTGCATGCACTAGCTCCTAAATCTCGTCAGGCTGTCTAGGAATTGTCGCGGGCTTGGACCGGAGCGAGTGAAATGAAACCGGCCGTAGCGCCGGTCTCCTGAGCTTGCGGAAAACTGCTTCGAAGGAGAACGAAGTGTCAGGGCACGACTTTTTAGTCGTACCGTAAACGTCGCAAAATGAATGTGGGCTTCAGCCCCTGCGGGGTATGTCTGGTATGTCTTGTCCGGAACCTGGACTTTTTCCGCATCCTGTCCCGACCGGCTGTACTTGCGGCGTCCTCGCCGCCAGTCGCGTACTCCACTCTCGACCTACTCAATTGCAGCCTTATCGGCCGCCGTCGTCCGAAATCTCCTGCCGCCCCACAAATCCCATCGCGGCAAGATTCCGCGCTGGTGACGGTGAGGATTTCTCCAGATCGGCGACCTTGCGCGCCAGCGCCTGGTAGCGCGGCTCGTCCTTCAGGGTGCGCAGGTCGGGATGTGAAAGCATCGCCAGGAACTCAATATCGTGCTGGTTATAGGCATCCTCCAGGATCGTCAGTGCCTCATGTTTTTCGCCCATAAGCACACAGGTGGCGGCGAACATGGCAACGTGCAGTTTGCCTTCTCGAAAGTATTCCCTCTGCTTCGCATACAGCGCATTCAACAGGCCGCGGTCTCCACCGTGCGCATAACCGGCCCGTGCCGATGCAATCACATCTTCCAGGACCGGATCGTTCGCCGCCTGTGCCGTGCGCTCTCCCTCGGCCAGAAATTCAGGATAGTCGCGAAGGCTCAGCTCGATCCGCATGAGATAGAAGTGAGGCGAGCGAAAGTCGGGAGCCGACTGCTCCACTTCTTTAAGCAGGCCCAGCCCCTCCTGTGTGTGCCCTGCGTTGTATAGCATCAATCCCTTGTCGGCCAGGATCGAGCGCGACGACGGATCGAGCTCCTGCGCCTTGTCCATCTGATCCAGTGCCTCGGGGAAGCGGCCCAGTTCGCCGAGCGCATTGGCATACCAGAGCCGCGCCTGGGAATCGTTGGGATTCAGTGCAATGGCCCGCCGAAACTCCTTATCCGCATCCGCAAAATCCCATGTGCCGTACATCTCTGCAAAGGCCAGCGCGCGGTGTGCCTCGGGAAGTGAATCGTCCAGCGCCACGGCCTTGCGCGCTGCTGCAATCGCCCGCGAAAAAGTATCGTCATCCCTCGCCGTGGTGTATTCGCGCAGCAGGTCGTAGGTATCCGCCAGTCCCGCATAAGCACGCGCGTCACTGGGATCGTGCACAATCGCCTGCGTGAAAAGGTCGAGCGCCCGGTTCAGGCTCTCCGGCGTCCGCTGGTTCCACTCGTACCGTCCACGCAGATAGAAGTCGTTGGCCTGGGCTTTTTCCGAGTCGGAGACGGCCAAGGTTGAACGCTCAACAGATTGCGAACGATGCGCCAGGAACCTGTGCGCAACGCGGGCCGCCGACGCCCCAACCGTGAGCCGCGCAGTCGCGTCGAGCGCCACCGCAAACACCACCACGGCAGCCATCGCCGTCGCCCACTTCCGCTTCGCACTCCACGGCCCGCGGTTCGCTGCTGCAGGCGAATCTGCGGGCGACGGGGCAGCCACAACTGCTGCAACCGACAGATCGGCAATCTCACGCTTTTCCTCTATATCCGGTTCAGAATCCGGCTCAAATGCGTTGGCCGACTCGAGCCACTGGTCCAGTTCCGCCGGATAGGCATAGACCGATGTCTTCGCCGTCCCGGGCACCCGGTGCACCGGCAGCCCCCGTTCACTACCCCAGCGCTTGACTGTGCGGTCGGCCTTGCCAAGGTAGGACGCAATGTCCTTCCAGCCCACCAGCCGCGGCGCAGCATCCACTTTCGCACTGGAATCCGGGAAATCGGGGTCAGAAAACGGCATGGAGCGTACCTGTATCCGGCTCATGGCCCTATTTGTCACTCTTCAGACACGATGTGTCACTTTTCGCCCAGGCATTTTGACCCCATGATAACATCGGTGGGGTTTTTGGAATCACTCTCACTTGTCCCCGCTTACAAACGATCGCATCCGGGAGCCATACCTCAGAATGCGGCTCAAGGGTGAGTGCGTAGATAGCGGTCAACTGGCATCGCACCGGGCCATCGGGAGTGACTCACATGTTCCGCTCTTCCCTGAATCTGCGAGCATCACTGGGCGTTGCATGCGCCGTACTCACGGTGTCTGCCACCGCCGTTCAATCGCCTGCCCAGTCCGCAACAAGTACTGTCGTGGCTTTGGGGTACGGCGTGGGCATGCTTCAGGCGGGTGACCAGAATTTCTACGGGATTTCTACGTCCATTGAAATCCCGTGCGTCCCGAACATAGGAGAGTGCGACAAGATTTATCAGGTCACACCCGCCGGAGTGGCGAGCATCTTCTACCTATTTGATGGAGCCAACAACAACCTCGCCAATACCGCCAACAGTTGTCAATTGACAGATCTGATCGTCGGCACGGATGGAAGCCTCTACGGAACCTGCATTTATGGCGGCTTAGGTGGAAATGGATCGATCTTCAAAATCCCGCTCAACGGCTCGTCGCCGAGCGTAACAACCCTGGCCAGTTTCGGCGTTGAGCCAAACGGAAATCCCGACGTCGGCTCTCAACCGCTCTCGCTGGTTCAGGGCAATGACGGCAATATCTACTTCACCGACGCGTCAGGAGTTTATGAGCTCGACTCTTCGAACGGCGATGTGACAACCGTCTACACCTTTGCTTATACCCCCGTGGTTTTTCTCACGATAAACGGATACTACCCGACATCGATCATGCAGGCCAGCGACGGGAATTTCTACCTGACGCTCGCCGTTTCTCCTGGAGCGCCCCCAAGTTACATCCCATCCTCCAGCATTGGCGAGCAGCCCGGCGCCATCGTCCAGATCTCTCCCGCGGGGGATTTTCAGATGATTCACAGCCTGGCCGCCGACGGCAGCGAAGGCGACACTCCCAGCGGTCCGCTGGTCGAGGACAGCACCGGCGCCCTGTATGGAATGACTGCGTCGAGCTACAACAACTACAACCAGACCGCCGCCGGGGTCGCTTTCAAGGTGACCACCGCAGGCAAATTTACGATTTTGCATTCCTTCACAGGCGGGGCAGACGGCATGGTTGACACGGAAGGTTTCATCCCGGTCCTCATTCTGGGAAGCGACGGAAATCTCTACGGCACAACCATTGCGGGCGGCAACACCACGTCAACGAATTGCGCTCCGTTTGGATGCGGGACGGTGTTCCAACTGACCACCGCAGGAGCGCTCACGACTCTTTATACCTTCACAGGCGGCGCCATCAACCCAAATACCACGACCGTCCAGCAGAACCCGCAAGTCAATGGTGCGGGTCCGCGGGCGCCGCTGGTGCAGACTTCGGACGGCAGTTTCTACGGCATCCAGACCACCGCAATCGGTTTTCCAGTTGTCTTCCAGATATCGCTAACGGATCCGCTTCCCGCGCCGATTCAAATCACCTTCGACCCCGCAACGGTGGCGCCCGGCAACACGACAACCCTCGACTGGTCGGTTCTGAATGCCTTTTCGCTGACCGCCCAGCAGTGCTCTGCATCGATCGTCGGGAATCCTGCCGGCGCCGACCCCGAAGATTGGACCGGTGTGCAGTCGGGCTCGATGAACGGCCTGGTGTATAGCGGGAGTGCAGACATCACCCCGACCGCGCAAGGCAGTTTTACGTATGCGCTCACCTGCGGCGGACAGGAAAGCGGCTTCGCCAAGCTGGAAGTGAATAACAACTCGTCGTTGCAGATTGAGCCGCCCAGCATGGCCGCGCTGCAGGCGACGGTATCACAGCCTTACGAGCTGGATCTGACGGCATTCGGTGGAACGGAACCGTACACGTGGTCCATCCCCGAAGGTACCGTGCTGCCCCCCGGCCTCACGTTCGAACAAAACGGAGACAAAGGCGTCTTGAGCGGTACGCCGCAGCAATTCGGCAAATACTCACTCGTGGTGGAAGTGGAGGATTCGTCCAAGCCGAATCCGCTGCCACCGCAGTCGCTGTCAATCACCTTGAACGTCGTGTCTGGACTCAATCTTCTGAACAACCTGCCAAACGGCATGGTCGGGACAAACTATCCGGGCTCTCTCGCGGCCCTCACAACGGGCGGGTTGCCTTCCTACACCTGGGCACTCACGAAAGGGACACTGCCCCCGGGACTTCAACTCGATCAAACCACTGGGGCGATCATGGGAGCTCCCACGACGCAAGGCACCTACCCGTTTACGATTACGGTTTCGGATTCAGAAGACCCGCAGGCCACCTTCCAGCAATCCTTCAACCTCGTCATCGGCGGAACACTTGAGCTTACGACCCCATCTCCATTGATGCCGAATGCCGCGGTGGGGGAGTTTTATTCGGTTCCGCTCGCGGCATCCGGAGGGACAGCCCCGTACTTCTATAGCTTTGTTACGGACGCAGGCAACGTGCCGCCCGGGTTGACCCTCTCGACCAATGGAATCCTCTCTGGAACGCCAACCCAATACTCGAATGCTGCCGGCGGTTACAACAACTTCTTCGTGATGGTGACTGACTCATCCAATCCCCCATTGTCGTCGACCTTTGGAATGGCACTTCAGGTCCAATCCACTTTGCAGATCGTGACTCCTACTCAGGGGGACGGCGACCCGGGTCTGCCGGACGGCACCGTGGGGGTTTTGACGAGCGTTCCGCTGATGGCAACCGGAGGTATTCCACCCTATAAATGGTCTGCCAGCTCCACGCCGAGCGCAAACCTGGATCTCGCGATTGTGGACGGAAATGTGCTCCAGTACTTCCCGACAGCTCCTCTTTACTACATGGTCACCTTGACCGTTGCGGATTCGGA
>JBEKWT010000034.1:0-15105 GCA_049512795.1 Occallatibacter sp. | reverse complement strand
GTGGAATCCTCGAGGACGCAGCTCTGAAGGATCTGCACATTGTTGCCGAGGATGCAGTTTTCGATGACGGAAAAAGAACGGATGCGGCAGTTGGCGCCGACGCGCGTGCGGCCGAGCAACTGCACGAATGGCTCAATGATTGTGCCCGGGACGGTGCCGGGCGCGACTTCAACATCGGGATCGATGACACAGGTGTCAGGCCGGTCGATGGTGACGCCGGCGGCGATGAGGCGCGCGGCGGCGGCTTGTTGGCGCGCTGCGGTCGGCGAGTGCGGGACGGCGGTGGCTGCTCTAGCGGGCGTGTTTGCCGATGGGTTTGAGCTGGTCGTCATTTCACTTTCTCCACATCATTTTCTTCTGGCGTGCTGCGCGGGCTCGATCAGGGCGGATCGGCGAAGCGATGGGCCGGTTATTGCTGCGCAGCGCCGGCCTGCGGCGGCGGGCCAGCTGGTTGCGGGATGGTGATGTCGATGGGTTGCGGAGCGCCCATGCCGAGCGCGTCGAGGGGCGGTTTGATTTCGGGCCCATTGCCCACCACTAATACAGCGAGCTTTTCAGGGTGGATATACTTTTTGGCTGCGGCAGTGAGATCGGCGAGGGTGACCTTCTCGAGGGCAGCGTGGTAGGTCTCAAGGTAGTCGGGCGGATAGCCGTAGAACTCGAGCTTCTCGCTCTCGTCGAGGATTTTATCTTTCGTGTCGTAGTCGAAGAGGAAGGAGTTGACGATGTCGTCCTTGGCGCGTTCGAGTTCGGCCTGCGTGAAGGGCTTGGTGTTCAAGCCGGCGATCTCGGCCTCGGCCGCCTTGGTTGCATCGACGGTCGACTCACTCTTGGTAAGCGCTTCGACATGGAACGATCCCGGATGGTCGTAGGGCAGCGAGAAGCCGCCGCCGACCTCATAGGCCAATCCGAGCTGGGTGCGGACCTTGAGGAAGAGCCGGCTGCCAAAGCCGCCGCCGAGGATTTCATTCATCACTTCGAGCGTGGGGACATCCGGATTATGGCGGTCGACGCCGAGAGCGACGATCTGCACGTTGGACTGATTCACATCTTCCTTGTCGATGAAGTAGACGCCGGGTTTGGGTCCGGTGAATTCATCGTGGCGAGGAGGCTCGGGGGTGACTGGCGGAAGGCCTTCGAAGGCTGCACGCACTTTGGCCTCCATGGCGACGGGATCGAAGTCGCCGTAGACGCCGACGATGAGTTGTCCCTTGATGGTGCGATCGTGCCACGCCTGCAGATCGGAGACGGTGACTGTGGCAATGGTGGCCAGCTCGGGTTGACGCGTGTAAGGGCTGTTGACGCCGTAGACCAGCTTGGCCGACTCGCGATCGGCGATGCCGTCCTCGTCGTCGTTGCGGCGGACAATTGAGGTGGCTTCCTGCTGCTGTGCGAGCTCGAGCTTTTCCGCGCTGAATTTGGGATGGAACAGCAGGTCCATGGCCAGAGAGAAGACTTGATCGGAGTCGCCTTTCAGCGAATCCCAGGAGAGCGCGGTGGAATCCTCATCGCCATCGGTCTCGATATGCGCGGCCTTGGCTTCGAGCAAATTATCCATGGCATCGCCGTCCATGCTCGCCGTGCCGCTGGTGCGCCATGCCTGGCTGTAGAGGCCGATGAGCCCGGCTTTGGACGGATCTTCATCACGGGAGCCACCGTGAATCAGCACCGAGCCGTAGATGACCGGGAGCTCGTGATCTTCCTGGAGGAAAACGACAATACCATTCTTCAGCTCGATGCGTTTGGGCTGCTGCGGATGGAAGGCGTGGAGCGTCGGAATGGGAATCTGTTCCCAGGGCTTGGTTTGCTGCGCAGAGGAAAGCAAACCTGCCGGAATAAGGAACAATGCGACCGCGGCGAAGCGGATGGCGATCGCCTGTGCTTTCCCAGGTCCGAGAATCCGGACCCGGGGCACCCAACTTTGTGAATGATTGAAACTTTTCATTGCGCGCCTCCATCCGACTTCGCGGGTGCTGGCGCGGGTCCCGCCGGAAGCTCGGTATCGATCTCCGCGCTGGTTCGATTCGAGGCGACAAAGACCTGATTCGCTACGCGGCGAATGTCGGCCTTGGTGACCTTGTCCACGCGATCAAGCTGCAGGAATAACTGGCGCCAGTCGCCGTAGCGCGTCTGGTACTCGGCGAGAGAGTCGGCAAGGCCCTGGTTGTCGTCCAGGCCGCGGAGGAGATCGGCGCGAGTCCTGGTCTTGTACATTTCGAGTTCAGCGTCGGTGACGTCGGCGGTCTTCAGCTTTTCGATCTCCTTGTGAATGGCATCGCGCATCTCTGCCGGAGTGTGTCCGGGGAGGGGAACGGCTCCAAACATGAACAGGCTTGGGTACTTCTCTCCGGGCACAGGGCTTTCGCCGATGGCCTCCGCGGCAATCTGCTGCTCTTCCACGAGACTGCGGTAGAGCCGCGACACGCGCCCATTCGACAGGATGTCACTGATCGCGTCGTAGACCGCGTCGTCGGGGTCGCGATAGCTGGGCCGGTGATAGCCCTCCATATAAACTGGCTGCGTCTGCTCGCGAATGACGACGGATTTCTCGGCGAATTGCTGGGGCTCTACGGTCGTCATGTCCTCGGGCCTGGGGCCACCGGGAACGCGGCTGAAGTACTTTTCCAGCATGGGCAGCGCGGTTTTGGGATCAACGTCGCCCACAATGGCGATGACGATGTTTCCGCCGACGTAGAATTTCTTATGGAAGGCCATGGCCTCAGTAGCCGTGATCTGGCTGACCTCGCTGGGCCAGCCAATGTCGCTGCGCCCGTAGTTGTGCGCGACGTAAGCGGTCGCAAAGAACTGCTCCTCGAGGCGGCCGATGGGGTTGGAGTCGACGCGCATGCGGCGCTCTTCCATCACGACGTCGCGCTCCTTGTAGAACTCGCGCGGGACAACATCGGAGAGGCGGCTCGACTCCATCCACGCCCAAAGCTCGAGGCGATTCTCCGGCATCGACCAGAAATACTGCGTGTCGTCCAGGCCGGTTCCGGCGTTCAGGTCGTGCGCGCCATTGGCTTCTGCAACCTCAGTGAACTGGTTGGGGATCACGAATTTCTCGGCCTCGTCCTGGGCGGCAAGAAAGGCGGACTTGAGGGCTTTGAGCTTGGCCTCGTCGCGCCCGACGGGCTTCAGGTACTCGGCCTCGTAGGCGTCATTTGCTTCCTCCACTTTCTGAAGGGCGACTTTTTCGGCAGCGTAGTCGGTGGTGCCGATCTGGCTTGTGCCCTTGAAGGCGAGATGCTCGAACATGTGCGCCAAGCCGCTTTCGCCTGAGGGATCGTTCACGTCGCCGGCGTCGATGAATGTGGTGTAGCTGAAGACGGGCGCGTCATGACGCTCGCAAATGACCAGCGTTAGGCCATTAGAAAGTATTTTGACGGTGATCCGCTTTTCAAAGCTTTGCAAATCCTGCGCCGACGCCGCGGACACTGCCAACAGCAAAGCAAAAAGCAAAAATCCGGCGGAAAAACCCGGGAATAATCGATGCCGCATCGAACCTCCTTGTTTCGAGGAAGCAAAAAGACGCTGGTTCGCTCTCTTCCAAGCTATTGCCCACAGGCGGGGGCGTCAAACGCGGGGCTGCCGGCGGGCCAATGCAAAGGGTCCGGCGGGAGCGGCGAGAATAGCCGAAGGTATAATCGGATGCATGGCGGCGAGCGCAGAGACGAAGATTCCGGAGGCTCAGGCGGTGCGAACCAGCGATGGCGTCGCGCCGGAAGCCCTTGGAAAGCTGCGCGCGCTGGAGATCCGGCTGGAGCAGCTCGGCGGCCTGATGGTGGCCTATTCGGGCGGCGTGGACTCGGCGTTCCTGGCAGCTACGGCGCATCGCGTGCTGGGCGAGCGCATGCTGGCGGTGCTGGCCGATTCAGCCTCGCTGGCGCGGCGCGACATGGAGCAAGCCAGCGCATTTGCCCAATCAATTGGAATGCCCCTGGAGGTGGTTGCGACCGACGAGCTGGACCGGGAGGAGTACACGCGGAACGACGCGAGCCGCTGCTTCCACTGCAAGGATGAGCTGTTCCAGGTGATGGAAAAGCTGGGCGCGAAGCTCGATTTCAAGAACATCGCCTACGGGATGAACGCAGACGACACGCGCGATTTTCGCCCCGGCCAGCGCGCGGCCGAGCAGCACACAGTGCTGGCGCCGCTTGCCGACGCGGGGCTGACGAAGCTTGAGGTGCGCGCGCTGGCCAAGTCGGCCGGCTACCCGGTATGGGATCGCCCAGCGGCGCCGTGCCTCTCATCGCGCGTCGAGTACGGCCGCACCGTGACGCGCGAGGTCCTGGAGCAAGTAGAACGCGGCGAAGAGAGCCTGAGGCAGTTGGGCTTTCGCGAGCTGCGCGTGCGCCACCACGGCGAGCTGGCCCGCGTGGAGATTGCCCGCAACGAGCTGCCGCGCGCGCTGACGATGGAGATGATGGACGCGATCACGGCGGCGCTGAAACAGGCGGGATTCAAGTACGTCACGCTCGACTGCACGGGATTCCGATCAGGCTCAATGAACGCGATTCTGCCCGCCGAGGTGCTGGCGCGACGGGGCGCGTAGCTCTCTCAATTCCCTTCTTCGGCCTGAAACAATTTAGAATCACAGGGCGATGAAAATCGGCTATCTGGAGTGCTTTTCCGGGATCAGCGGAGACATGCTGCTGGGCGCGCTGGTGGATGCGGGCGTGCCTTTCGACTTGCTCGCCGAGACGGCGGCGGCGTTGAACGTGGGCGCGCGCCTGGAGATGCGCAAGGTGATCCGCGGCGGACTAGCGGCGATCAAAGTGGACGTGCTGACTGATGAGCAGGGACCAAGAAACCAAGGGACCAGGGGAACCGGGGCCGAGCACGACCATGGGCGTGAGCATGAACACGATGGCCACGCGCATGAGGGCCATGAGCACCACAGCCATGACCACGCGCACGATTCGCACGAGGGCCACACGCACGGAGCGGATGAGCACGACCCTCATGCGGCGCACGATACTCATGCGGCAGATTCGGCGCAGCACAGCCACGAGCACGCGCCGCACCGATCGCTGTCGATCATCCTCAAAATCATTCAGGCTGCACCGATCAAGGACTCGGTGAAACAGCGGTCGGCTCGCGCCTTTCAATTGCTCGGCGAGGCGGAGGCGGCGATTCACTCTATTCCCATTGAGAAAGTCCACTTCCATGAAGTGGGCGCGGTAGACACGATTGTGGACATTGTGTGCGCGGCGGCGGGATCGGAAGCGCTGGGAGTAGACCGCTGGATGGCGTCGCCCCTGAATGTGGGAAGCGGAACAGTGAAGTGCGCGCACGGAACGCTGCCTGTGCCAGCGCCGGCAACGTTGGCCTTGCTGGGCGATGCGCCCGTGTATGCCGCGGGCGCGCCGATGGAGCGCGTGACGCCGACTGGCGCTGCCGTGCTGCGCATGCTGGACGTGGGCTATGGAGTGTTGCCCGCGATGAGCGTGAAGGCGCGCGGCTACGGCGCGGGTGGGCGCGATACGCCGGGCGAGCCGAATCTGCTGCGCCTGCTGGTGGGTGAGGCGGAGGAGGGAGCCGAGAGCACGGAGCCTATCGCCGTGATTGAGACCGTGATCGACGACGCGACTCCGCAGTTGCTGGCCTACGTGAGCGAGCTGCTGATGGAGGCGGGGGCGTGGGACGTTTACAGAGCGCCGGTGCAGATGAAGAAGGGGCGGGCGGGCGTGCAAATGACGGTGCTCGCGAGTCCCGAAGCGATGCCCGCGCTGCGTGACCTGCTGCTGCGCGAGACAACAACGATCGGCCTGCGCTGGCGGATGGAAAACAAGCTGGCGTTGGCGCGCGAGTTTGTGGACGTGAACACGGAGTGGGGCAAAGTACGGATCAAAGTTGCGCGCTGGCCGACGGGCGAGGTGGCCAACGCGTCGCCTGAGTATGAGGTGTGCCGCAACATTGCGCGCCAGCAAGGGGTTCCGCTCAAGCGAGTGATGCAGGAGGCGATGCGGGCCTATGCGGAGACGGAGCGCGCGGCAACAGAGAAACAGGTGGAGAAGAGACACTGATGGATCGATTGCAGATTGAAGCGCTGTTGAACGAAGTGCGTTCCGGGTCGGCCAGCGTGCCTGAAGCGCTGGAGCGCCTGCGCAATTTGCCCTTCGAGGATCTTGGCTTTGCCAAGCTCGACCATCACCGCGCGCTGCGCACCGGAATGCCCGAAGTGATCTTCTCGGAGAGCAAGACGCCGGCACAGGTGGCGGCGATCTTCGAGCGGATGGCGAAGGCCGGCGGAAATGTGCTGGCCACACGCGCCTCGCGCGAGGTGTTTGAAGCGGTGCACGGCGCGGAACCGCGAGCGGAGTTTCACGAGGCTGCGCGGGCCATTACGCTGATGCAAACAGAGGCGCCGGCCGGCAAAGGGACCGTGGGAGTGGTGTGCGCCGGAACGAGCGACTTACCCGTGGCCGAAGAAGCTGCGGTGACAGCGCGACTGATGGGCAACACAGTGGAACTGGTGGCCGACGTGGGAGTGGCGGGCATTCATCGGTTGCTGGCGCAGCAAAAGACTCTGCAATCGGCGCGCGTGCTTGTGGTCTGCGCCGGCATGGAGGGCGCTCTGCCAACGGTGGTGGGTGGACTGGTGAATGCGCCGGTGATCGCAGTGCCGACGAGCGTGGGCTACGGCGCGTCGCTGGGCGGAGTGGCTGCGCTGCTGGGGATGCTCAACACCTGCGCGCCGAACGTCTCCGTAGTGAACATCGACAATGGATTCGGCGCGGCCTGCATCGCGTCGCTGATCAATCATCTGTGAGTGCGTGCATTTGTCGCGGCGCGCCCGGACATTTCGACACAACCTAGGGCCGATCGTAAAAGCGGAAGAACAGCGACGGCTTGGCCACCGGCTCTGCACTCGCGACCAACGCCGCGGTCTGTGCATCGCTCAGCGGCGTGAACTCGCGGGCAAGATTCACGTTCTCCTCAAGCTGCGCGATGGAGTCGCAACCGATGATCACCGTGCTGACGGGGCGCGAGAGCGTATAGTACATGGCTTGGCGCATGGTGAGCGTGCCGGAGGTTGGCGCCGGAACCATGCCTTCCCACATGTGGGCCTGTTCCGAAAGCGGCTGCGGCGTCCAGTTGGAAAGCAGACGGCCGCGCGCGGGCACCTTCATGCCGATGATGCCCATCTGGCGCTCGACTGCCAACGGCAAGAGCGCAGAGTTGAAGCTGTAGAAGTGCGGGTCGGCAGCGTTCATGGCCATAAGAATCGTGTCGAATGGATGTCGCTGGATGCCTTCGATGAGCGCGTCAGGGCGGTAGTGACCGGTGAGGCCGAGGAATCGGACAACCTTCTGGTCCTTCATCTGCAACAGGGCTTCCATGGCGCCGTCCTTGGCGAAGACGTCGTTGATATCGGTCATGGTGCCGATGTCGTGCAACTGCCACAGGTCAACATGGTCGGTCTGGAGCAGCTCGAGCGATTTCTCTATCATGCGCAGTGAGCCGTCGCGGGTGCGCTCCTTCGTTTTTGTGGCGAGAAAGGCCATGTTGCGGCGGTGAGCCATCACCTTGCCCACATACTGCTCGCTCCAGCGATCGGGACCGCCGTAGATGGACGAAGTGTCGATGTAGTTGACGCCCAGGTCGAGGGCGCGATCGATGATGGGCACGGCGACGTCGAAGTTGTTCGCCTTCTCGAGGGCGGCCTGGCCACCAAGCGAGAAAATCCCAACCTTGTAGCCGGTCTTGCCCAGGTTGCGCGTGGGCATGGCGTTTGGCGTGACGGGGTTCGAGGGAAGACCGGGGAGGGACTTCGTCGTTTCGGCCATCGCGGATTCGACTATCGCGGTCTGGGCCAGCAACGCGGCGGTTACGGCGCCACCGGCTTTCAAAAACTCCCGACGTCCCTGGCCGCGCGTGGAAATCTGCTTTCGATCGCTCATGCACCCCCCTGGTTGATCCCGATGAACCCATCATAGTCCCCGGGCGCTGCAGAAAGAGAATGGCAGGCGATCCCGGGCGTCCGGCGGAGGAATTTGGATTTGTGCAGATTAAGATTCGAGCGGCGAGGCCGTTCCGAGACCGGAGATTATTTTGAAGTCCGCGCAATTTGTCTGGCGCGGGCCATGCGAAAGCATTAGTCTTTCAGCACTACTACTTTCCCCGCAACGAGGAAACTATGTCAACTGTCTATCCCCAGGTGGGGGGCTACCCTCAATACCCGCAATACACGCCCCCTGCCTATCGCCTGTACGACATGGGGGCCGTGTTCCTTGCAGCCTTCTTAGGCAGTCCCCTTGCAGGAACCGTTCTCGTCGCTTCGAATTACCGCAAGCTCGGTCAGGGCGGCAACGGCGTTCTCGCGCTCATCCTGGGAGCGGCGGCGTCTGCGGGCCTGATCCTGATGGGATTGAAAACGGCCATGAGCCCCACCGTTGCGTCCATTGTGCTGTTTGTATGCACTGGCCTCGCCGCGAGGGAGTTGCAGGGCAACGCAATCAGTACGCATGTCGCATGGGGCGGGCAGCTCTACTCAAAGTGGCGCGCAGTTGGAATTGCCCTCTTGACGACGTTGGTTCTTGGCCTTGCGGCGGCCGGTTACCTCTACTACACAGGACAACTGCAGAACATCATCGCGCAATTCCAGACACCAACGCATGTATTGACGATCGGGACCAAAGATCAGATTGTGTACTCGGGCACAGCAACGCAGAATGACGCCACGGCGCTGGGCAACGCACTGAAGACCGCAGGATACTTTCAGGATACCGGTGTAACGGTGCTGCTGAATAAGGGAACGAGCGGCACTACGATCTCGTTCGTGGTTCAGGACGGCGCATGGAACAATGCCGCTGACGTGAGTGCCTTTGAAACCATCGTGCGCGGTGTGGCTTCGTCGGTAGGCGGCCTGCCGATTGACATGCGCCTGGTGAATACAGCACTTGTCGTGGAAAAAGACGAAACGATCCAGTAGGGAATCGAAACTGGTGTCGGGGGGGAAGGCCGCGTTCCCAGGTCTCCGTTTAGAGACCTGGGGCTCAGTTGACCTCGATTTTTGCGCTTACGCCTGGGGCTGCGAGGACTGCGGCTGGTGGTTGTGGTGCGCGCGGCGCTGAGCAAGCATCTGCTCAAACTGCTGCTTCTGCGTGTCAGTCAGGACGGCTTCGATCTTGCTGTTGGTGTCCTGCATGATGGCATGCGCCTTGGTGTGGCGATCTTGCTCGCTGAGCGATGCGTCGGCGCGCAGGGTCTGCATCTGCTGTTGGCGAGCGGTGAGGATGGGCGTGATCTGCGCCACCTGATCGCTGCTGAGACTGAGCCGCTTGCCGAGATGTGCTGCAAACTGTTGGGGCGAAAAGCTGCGGTGCTGGTTGCCCGACTGCGCCGGCGCGGCTTGCGCCGAGTTTGCAGCGGGGGCCTGAGTCGAGTCAGGCGCCTGCGCGAACATGATGCTCGCTGAAAGCAGCGCGCCGAGAACGATGGTTGCTTTTGTTGCGTTCATTTTGTTTCTCCCTTGTGGCCTTGATGTTTCACACCGGCCATTGCGTGTATAGACACGCTTGCGAATGGGAAAGTTTCGAGCGCGAGAGCGGGGGTCAATCGATAGGTTGATTAGGGTTGAACGATGCAAGAAACCATGCGTCCATGAGGAGGGAGCGTACGTCTAATGCCAACTCGTTTTGATGCGCGCCCATCGTTTCTGGACAGGCGTATACTCGGTCGCAACCGAGGAAGCGCATGAGGTTCCTTTGCGTGTGTGTAGCTCTGGGTGTCTCCGTTATGGCGTGGGCCCAGCAGCCGGGTGGCCGTTCGGATCACGGCGGCGATGTGATGGTGGTGGCTGTTGCGCGAGACACAAACCTCAGCGCAAGCGGGACGACCTCTGGCGAGTTGCTGAAAAAAGGAAAGGTTGAGGTCAGTCCGCTCGCGTGGCTCGCGCCGACGGGGGACTGGAGAGCCATTGACTGCGATAACGACCATCCGGACGCCTGCCTAACGTTTGACCGCGATTATTTAAAGAAGCCGCACACCTATTCAGTCATTAGCGCCGATGGAAGAGGTGCGACAGTCAGGGTTGAGACAATGAAACTCACCCCTCAGGATGACCCGGATTCCTGTTTTGGATACGGCGGTGACGGGGCGTATTCCGGCGCGTCGATTTCGGAAGCGACGATTGCGGCGAGTTCCGCTGATTTTTTTACAGCGGGTCCCCTCCCGAAGCGACTTTCTGAGGAGGAGGCAGAACCGGTTCGGAAGGCTCTTGCAGCATCCTATCGAGAGAAACTGGAAGAAGCCGTGTGGGTCGATTGGAGAACCGGCGGAGCAAGATTCGAATCTACGCTGGGCCTGACCGTCTCATCCATTCGAATTGATGGCGAGGAATTCTTCATCGTCAAGCGGGATTCAGAAGAAGAACAAACCGACTTGAATAGCCGCAAATACGAACTGGAGCCACTTTTCGCCGTCGGGAGAATGGACCAGGGGCGTTTTGATCTGCTCTATTGGCAGAAGGTCGATGGAGATGAAAATGAACGGCTCCTGGGCGTGATTTATTTGAAAAATGGCAGAGACTATATTGTCGACACCGTGAGCGACCAAGAAGGCTCCTGGTTCCGCGTGTACGGAATTCAGAATGGAAAGGTGACCTTGGTGTTTGAGGGAGGCGGCGGAGGCTGCTGACCGTTACTGGATCGTCCGGCACGAAGGCCGAGCCGCAGGTCCTTCGACTGAAAAGGCCGCGCAATGCGCGGCCTTTTCGCTCAGGATGACAATTCGATCGTTGGCGAACGTCAGCCGGCTTTTTCAAGCAGACAGAGAGAGAGATCGCGGCGCTCGACCATGTCCTTGGTGATCTCGAGATCGCGGACGCGCTTGTTCGATGGCAGATGGTACATGAGGTCGAGCATGAGCTCTTCGAGGATCATGCGCAGGCCGCGGGCGCCAACCTTGCGGGCCATGGCTTCGCGGGCAACGGCGCAGGCTGCATCCTGGGTGAAGTGCAGCCGGACGTTTTCGTACTCGAAGAGGCGCTGGTACTGCTTGAGAATTGCGTTGCGCGGCTTGGTGAGGATTTCGATGAGCGCGGCTTCGTCGAGTTCGTCAAGAACGCCCATAACGGGCAAGCGGCCAACAAACTCGGGAATGAGACCGTACTTGATGAGGTCCTGCGGCTCGGTTCTGCGCAGAAGCTCGGTATCGCGATGGGAGCGCGTGGTGGCCTGATCGGCGTCTGCATCGACGGCGCGGAAACCGAGAGCCTTTTTGCCGATGCGGCGGCCTACAACACGCTCGAGACCGACAAATGCGCCGCCGCAGATGAAGAGGATGTTGGTGGTGTCGACAGCAGTGAACTCCTGGTGAGGATGCTTGCGGCCGCCCTGCGGAGGAACGTTGGCGACTGTGCCCTCGAGGATCTTGAGCAGCGCCTGCTGCACGCCCTCGCCGGAGACGTCGCGGGTGATGGAGGGGTTCTCGTCCTTGCGGCCGATCTTGTCGATCTCGTCGATGTAGATGATTCCCTGCTGGGCGCGAGTGACGTCGCCGTCGGCGGCCTGGAGAAGCTTGAGAATGATGTTCTCGACGTCCTCGCCGACGTAGCCGGCCTCAGTGAGCGTGGTGGCGTCGACAATGGCGAAGGGAACGTCGAGCATCTTGGCCAGAGTGTGAGCGAGAAGAGTTTTGCCGGAGCCGGTGGGACCGATGAGAAGGATATTTGATTTGGCCAGCTCAACTTCGTTGTTGCGGGCCTTGTTCATCTGGATGCGCTTGTAGTGGTTGTAGACCGCGACAGCGAGTTTCTTCTTGGTCTGGTCCTGGCCGATGACGTAATCGTCGAGGAAGCTCTTGACTTCGGTTGGCTTGGGGAGATGGCCGGCGGTCGTGGCGGGAACGTCACCGCCGCTGCGATCGTCGTCGAGGATGGAGTTGCAGACGGCAACGCACTCGTCGCAGATGTAGGCGCGCGGGTAATCGCTGGGCGACGAGATCAGCTTGGCTACAGCGTCCTGCGATTTGTGGCAGAAGGAGCAGCGTAGCGCTTCCTCGGGCCCGGTGCGCGTCTTCATCGTCGTAGCTCCCCCAGAAAGAGTTTATTCCAAATCCTGAAATCCGGCTACGTGCGAGGCCGGGCTAAGTTCGTGGACGATCTAAGTTCGTGGACGGGCTAAGTGCGGGGCCGGTCGATGATTTCGTCCACGATTCCGTATTCCTTTGCTTGCTCAGCGTTCATGATGAAGTCCCGCTCGACGTCGCGCTCGATGCGCTCGAGAGGCTGCCCGGTGTGGCGGGCGATGAGGTTGTTGGTGATTTCGCGGATGCGCAGAATTTCGCGCGCATGAATGTCGATGTCGGTGGCCTGCCCGCTCAAGCCTCCCATCGACGGCTGATGGATGAGTATGCGCGAATTGGGCAGGGCGAAGCGCTTGCCCTTGGCTCCGGCCAATAAAAGAAACGCGCCCATGCTGGCAGCCTGGCCGATGCAATAGGTGACAACGCTGTTCTTGATGAACTGCATGGTGTCGTAAATGGCAAGGCCGGCGGTGATGGAGCCGCCTGGGGAATTGATGTAGAGAGAAACGTCTTTCTCCGGATCCTCGCCCTGAAGAAAGAGCATCTGGGCGACGATGAGATTCGCGATCTGGTCGTCAATGGGGGTACCAAGAAAGATAATGTTGTCGCGCAGCAGACGGGAAAAGATGTCGTAGGCGCGCTCGCCCCTGCTCGTCTGCTCAACCACCATGGGAACTAATGCCATGAACTGCCAGCTCCTAGCCTCCAGCTTTCAGCCTTCAGCTTCTTCGTGCTTTATCGGTCGTGTTTTCCAGGCCCTCAGCATCGTGGCCCAGACGGTCAGTCTCCGGTTATGCGGGTAAGCGTTCGTACAAAACGGACGCAGTTTTGTCTCGCCTGAGTTGTTCCCTGATCCTATCCAGCCCACCGTCTTTGGTCAATCGGACTTTCAGGGCATCGAGGGGTTCGCGTGACTGGAGGGATACAATCTGCAACTCCCTGTCCAATTCCTCGTCACTCACGGTGATGTTTTCCTCGCCGGCAATGCGATCGAGGAGGACGTTTGTTTTGACTTCGGCCAGTGCGCTGTCACGCTGCGCTGCACGAAGGCGTGTGAAGTCGAGTTTGCGCATCTGCTCGGGCTGCATTCCCTGTGCGGCAAGGGCGCGCAGGCCACGCTCGAGACGGGTGTCGATCTGGTCCTGCACCAGCGATTCGGGAACAGGAAATGTGAAGCGCTCGGTCATCGCGGCGAACAGGCGGTCCTTGGTTTCAGACTCGACGCTGCGGCGCTTGCGGCTGGCGATATATTCTCGAACGCTGGCTTCGAGCGCGGCGTAGTTTTCGTAGTGGCCGAGTTCCTTGGCGAAATCGTCGTTCAGCTCGGGCAGCGTGCGCTTCTTGATGGCCTTGACTTCGACGTCATAGGCGACGGTCTTGCCGGCAAGTTTTGTTTCGGAATAGTCGGCGGGATAGATGACTTCAACCTTCAACTCCTGGCCGGGCTTGACGCCGCGGAGCGAGTTGGTGAAGGCTTCGACAGTGTCTTTGCCGCCGATTTCGACCAAGGTGTTTTCGCCGGATATCGGTTGGGCCTCGACGGGCTGAGCTTCGACGGGCTGCGGCTCGGCTGCGCCTTCGGGCGCGGTTTCAGACGGGTCGACGGATGAATCAGGTGTTGGGGCGGGCTGAATCTGGCCCTTGTAGCTGATCTCGGCCCAATCGCCGTCCTGGAGCGCGCGGACTTCTTCGACCGGCTCGATGGTGGCGCGGGAATCGCGGAGGTGCTCGAGCTCGTGCTGGAACTCCTCCTCGGTGATTTCGACGGAGGGCTTGTCGACCTTGACGTCTTTGTAGCCGTCGATGGAGAAGGCGGGAAGGAATTCGAAGACAGCCTTGACGTGGAGCGGAGAGTTTTCCTCGACAGTCAACTCGGTCACTCGCGGCTGGCCGACGGGACGAATTCCAAGCTCGGCGACGCCTTTGTTGAAGCGCTCGGGGAGCAGGGAGTCGATAACTTCCTTGCGGATTTCGGCAGCAAAGCGGCGGCGGACGACGGATTCCGGCACTTTGCCGGCGCGGAAGCCGGGAATTTTGGCGTATTTGCGATAGTTGGCGGCGACTTTGCGCCAGGCTGCGGCGACTTCGTCGGCGGGGACGTCGATGACCAGCTCGCGGGTGCAATCGGGATTGAGAACCGGGCCGTGCTCGTGGTCGTGAGCTGCTTCGGCGTGATCGTGTTCGTGCTCGGGTTCAGCCGATTCCGGTTTGCTTTCGAGGGTGCCGCTGGAAGTCAACGTATATCCTTCTTGGGACCGTGAGGGCTTTGGACCTTGCCGGCTTTGGACATCGCCGGGCCCGTGCGCCCATGTTACGGCCACGGGCTGACATTGAAGGAAATACAGCGCCGTTTGGCCGGGGATGATCTCTCTTTATCGTACGGGGGTTTCGAGGGCGGGTCAAACCGGCGTGAGGGCGGTTCGAGGAGGGAGGATCGACGAAGGCACGTTACTTTTCGGTCGGCAGGGGCTTGCGAATATGGGGCAGGAAACGCGGATGGGCCGCGCCGCACTGAGCGTAGTTGATTCGCGCTTGTTTGAGGCTCAATTGACCGTTGACGGTGAGGCGCACTTCGGAGGCGTCATCGTCTTCCTGGCCATCGTCTTCCCACCAGCAGACCGGGCAAAGCTTGAGTGCCGCGGGCGCTTCGAGAGTCTTGAATCCACAGCACGGACAACGGTAGCGCACTTCGACTGCAGAGCTCACACAAGGATTGACGGCGGATTCTCGCTCGGGATTACCGGGGGAAGCGAACTGCAGGGCCGCCGATTCCTGACAGAGAACAGCTTCGCGTCCGTTTCAGATTGGGAACGTGGAGATGACATTCCACGGCTCTTGGCGATCGGGGTTTGCCGGCGTACAAGTCCCCCACTACGGGGGCTCAGAGACCGATGTTCAGGCGCGGCCGGCGAACTCCCTGGTTTCGGTGTAGACCCGGACCTTCTCGCCCTCTTGAATGAAGAGGGGAACCTTGATCTCGAGGCCAGTTTCGAGACGCGCGAGCTTGGTGACATCGCCCGATGTATTGCCGCGCGCTCCGGGCTCAGTGTACGCAACTTTGAGCTCGACCTGCGC
>JBEKWT010000033.1:0-15581 GCA_049512795.1 Occallatibacter sp. | reverse complement strand
GTGGACGTTCACCCAGAAGGAAGCAACCGTAAAGAACGCCGCCGGGGCCACCGTTCCGGCGCCGAAAAACGTCGAGCATGCCAATGAGTTGTCAGCATCTGCCGGCGGAAAGGTTCCACACACGGGAAACAAGCTGTTCTTCTTCGCCGCCTACGACAAATACCATTCCCGCTTGAACGATGCTCCGGGCCAGACCACGATTCCCACCGCCGCGGAGGAAGGGTATGGGACGAATCCTGGGGCCGACTTTTCCGCGCTGGCCGACGCCGCCAATGATCCCATCATCTTCGACCCCGCGAGCAACAGCTGCACCGCCGGTGTCTGCACACGGACCCCGTTTTCCTATAACGGCAAGAACAACGTGATTCCTCCCGGAAGAATCTCTGCGATCACGAATATGATGCAGTCGTTCCTGCCCAACGTTCCCAACTCGCCCAACGCGGGCCTGTCGGGCAACGTCAATCCCGCCGTGATCAACAACAACTATCTGGGCACGCAAATCAACGGACGCGACAGCCATCTTTACGACTGGCGCGTGGACTACGACCTGAGCTCGAAAGACCGGCTATCGTCTGTCGGAGCGATGGGGCAGTTCGTGTATCTCAACAACTTCGGCACGCCGTATCTTCCGCTTCCCTATGCTATCGGCGACTACGCCACCATCGTCCCGAAGCAATACAACGTCGAGGAAGTGCACACATTCAATCCCCACCTGACCAATCAGTTCAAGATTGGTTACACCCGGTTCTACATGCCCATCACCAACCCCACCGACGGCGTCACGAAGTACGACATCGGTACGATGGGCGTCACCAATTTGCCGCTGGGGCAGGCGGGACGGGAGTTTCCCGGCGTGGACTTTGGCGGAAGCGGCCAACCCACAGGCATCAGCGTCCCGGGGATCGGGAAATCTCTAACGACCCAGGTGGCGCCAGCCACATGGACCACAGACTCCAACGCAGTCTCAACCCAGCTCACCATTCCCAACAACTATGCATTGGTCGACAACCTGCTGTGGCTCAAGGGCAAGCACCAGTTCACCTTCGGCGCGCAATACCAGTTTGAAGGCCTCAACAACGCAAACCCGGCCACCTACACGGGTGTTCTCCAATTAAATTTCGATCAGTACGCTACGGCAAACTACGTGGCCGGCAGCTCGACTATCGATCAGTCTAATACCGGCTATGGGTATGCGAGCTTCCTGTTGGGCGCGGCGGGCGCTGAGGGCACCGGGGGGACCCCGGGAACATCGCTGCCTCTTCAGAATGTCGCCACCATCTACAGCCGCATCAAGGCGATCGCGCCGTATTTTGAAGACACCTACAAAATGACCCAGAAATTGACGGTCACCTTTGGGCTGCGGTGGGACTATTTGCCGCCACTGCACGAGAAGTACGACCACTTTACTTTCCTGAATCCGACCGCTATCAACTCGGCCACAGGAACGCCTGGCGCACTGGAGTTTGACGGAAGCTACGGCGGCCCAAGCGTGAGCTGCGGCTGCGCGACGCCCTTACACACATACTGGAAGAACTGGGGACCGCGAGTGGGTATCGACTATGCTTTGGATAGCAAGACGGTGATTCGGGTGGCAGGGGGCATTGTTTACTCACAAGGCGGCGGCACAGGCGGCGGCCGAACGGCCGGAGGCCCCGGCGGCTCCAATGGAGCAGGCCAGGCCCTCGGCTTCAACACCACTGCCCAGGCGGCGAACGACACGCTTACCGGAGCCAATGCAGGCCCGTCGTTCTGGCTGAACGGCTCCAACTCATCGCTATTCGGGCCGGGATTTGCTTATCCCACTGCACCCACGCCCGGCGCAGCAAGCGCCATTCTGAATGCGGGCAACTATCTCAACGCCAACGGCGCAGTCGTGACCGCGGGGCAGATGGGATACGACGATCCCTATGCCGGCGGGCGCGCCCCGATGTACAACTTCTGGAACCTTGGCTTTGAGCGCACGATTACCAAGGACATGACGCTGGCAGTCAACTATGAAGGCGACGAGGCGCACCACACCTGGGACAGCGGCGCCCAGAATGCGCGCGGATACTGGAACAATGAACCGAATCCTCTTTACCGTGCTGTCCTCGGCCCCGTCAACGGGACCAGCGCCTCGGGGGGCGTCACATCGTTGTTGGTTGCACCTGCGACTACGGCGAACGTGGCCATCCTGAACCAATATTTTCCGAGCGTTTCAGCGCCTGCATACTTTGTGAATGCGGCGAACGCAGCTCCCACCAATTCCGGTTTAACAATTCAGCAGATGCTCACGGCCTTTCCGCAGTACAGCGGGCTCCAGGACGGATGGGGCGGCGCGTTTGTCGAGAACTACTCCTATGAGGCACTTCAGGCCACTGTAAGCCAGCGCACGGCCTTCGGCCTCACGTTCAACTTCAACTTCACCTTCTCAAAGAATATTGGAGATGACGGTAACTTCCGCAGCGGCTGGAACATTCCGGTGTCAGCCATTGACGGGCAACAGCACGCCTGGAAGGCGGACCGCATCGACCGCTCATGGACCACGACTTCGGCCCCCTACATCCTCAATTCCTACGCCGTTTACCAACTCCCCTTCGGCGAGGGGAAGATCGGCAGTAACTCGTGGCTGGTACGGAACATTGCAGGCGGATGGGCGTTGTCGGGTGTTTACAGCTATTCTTCCGGCGCACCCTTCGGCGTTACCTGGAGTTCGGGCGGCAATTGCGCCCAGGGATACACGACTTTCATGGCGTATACCTGCATGCCCTCTCTCACCCCCGGCCATTCCAGCAACATTCGGATTAACGGCAAGTTCGGCAGTGGACCCAACGGTTATGTATTCAGTAATGCGAGCAGCATCAAGTACCTCGATATCAACGCATTTTCGCAGCCGGCGAACCTTTCCACGGCGATCAATCCGACAACCGGGAAATACATCGCCAGCCAATATCTCATCGGCAATGCGCCGCGCACCGCGGCGTATGGCATTCGGAATCCGGGCAATCAAACAGACAACCTATCCATACGCCGCAGCTTCCCCATGTTTCATGAAAGGATGGCCCTCGTCATTCAGGGGGATTGCTCGAACTTCCTGAACAAGATGATATGGGGCGGTCCGAATGCAGGCTGGGGCGCTGGATCTTCGACGTTTGGTGAGGTCTCGGCTCCCGGCACCGCGCCGCGCGACTGGCAGATGTCCGGGCACTTCACTTTTTGATTGAAGAGGTGCGCTCAACCCGAAGAGGTGCTGCATTTCCAAGCGGCGCCTCTTGGGGAGCAGTTTACTCGATTGAATTCAATTCCGGGCGTCGCGAGGCCGGGTGTCGCGAGAAGGGAATGAACGTAATCAGGTCCGCTGATCCGATGAATGCCGGGGAGACCGCACGATCCTGGATGGATTGCATTCAAGCCCGCAATCGATACCTTGCTCCCTTGGGAGAGGAGTTGGCTGACAATGGATAAGGTTGCCGGGATATTGGAAGTATCGCGGACCGACGACACCCAACAAGTCGTGATCATCCATCCAGACTTGAAGCCCGACGCGAGCGGCGTCGGTCGGCTTGTGTTCTCGCCGCGTCACGCGCGTTACCTTGCGAATTTACTCATCGAGCACGCAGCCGCCGCAGAAGCGGAGTCAGCTTTGTCCACTGGAACGGGAATGGGGAAATCGACAGCCGCGCCTGCAAATGTGAAGAGATATTCACGGCGGGGCAGGAGAGGCGCATAAGATTGGAGCAGGCACCAGCATTGAGGAAGCACACCATGCGCATCGCCCGGCGACAAATGCTTTTTGGCTCCGCTTCACTGCTTGGGTACCTATCTATCAACCGTTGCGGCCTGGCACAGGCAGTCGCAACTGCTGTAGCGCCTACAAGCGATGCGCCAGTCCCACCGCCCTCCACAGCTGCGGCAAAGACCCTATATAGCGACATCGGCGCCAGTAGCTGGACGGAACTGAACCACCGTCTTCAGGTCGTAAATGCGGATATTCAGACGCACGGGCTACGTCATATCCCGGGCGTTGAAGGCACCTTTCTCACTGGCTACCCATACAACGAATTCTATGACTGGGATCTTTACTTCGAGAACCTTTACCTTTCCTACTACGGCGTCTCGCCCTATTGCTTCACGAATCTCAAGGAATTCCTTAATCGCGAGCAGCCGGACGGGTACGTCAATCGCAGCCTGATCAAGCAACGCGACCGCCAGCAGTTCAAGCCGTTTCTTGCCCAGTTAGCCGTGCTCGGTTGCAAGCAGAATCACGACGATTATGAATGGCTGCGCGGCAACTACTATGACCGCCTGGTGAAGTACATCGACAAGTGGTTTTCCTATGACTCAGACCACAACGGCCTGCCGGTTTGGAACTCCGCGGACGCAGCGGGAACTGACAACCAGTGGTCGCGCGCCGGCGCACTCAGCTCATTTGAAATCGAAGGGGTGGATCTAGCCTCATACCTTGTGCGCGAGCTGCGCGCCATGTCGGTCATCGCCGCCCACCTGAACCTGAAGGCGGACCGCGCAGAATTCGATCGTCACGCCGATCAATTGATCGAAATCATGAACTTTGCATTCTGGGATGAAAAGCAAGGCATGTATTTCGACAGGAATGAAAAGACGGGCAAGCGAGTCTACGTGAAGTCAGCCACAAACTTCATGCCGCTTTTCGCAGGCGCGGCAACGCCAGAGCGAGCGAAGCGCACCATCCACGAGCACCTGCTCAATCCCGATGAGTTTTGGCTGGCTTATCCGGTAGCCAGCTACGCGAAGACCGAGCCCGACTATTATCAGGGCTCGCATAACGAGTGCAACTGGCGCGGTTCAACCTGGGCGCCGACGAACTACATGATCTTCCAGGGGCTGCGCCAGTACGGATATGAGGCGGAGGCTCGCGAACTGGCAACACGTCTTTTCAACATGGCCCTTCTGAAGAACCCCGTGCTCCGCGAGTACTATAACGCCGAGACTGGTGAAGGCCTTGGCCAGACGCGCTTCTGGGGGTTTACTGCACTGTATTACGGCATGCTCCTCGAGTCTATTCTCGGTTACTCTGCATCCACCCTCGATCATCCGGTCGAACCCATTGTGACCCGCGAACTCGGCATCGAATTCCAGTCATAACCGCGAATTCTCTCGACGGGAGCCAGGCCCATCCCCTGGCACATTGGGCTGAAGACAGTAGAGACTTCCCGTCGGCGATCGCTGGAGAGAGTGCGGGTCGATTGGCAGCCGTCTGAGCGGACTGATAATGTTGCGGAGATGGTGGCGCCGCACCGCTCCCTCGAAGAAACGATGGAATCGGCTCCCGAGGCCACCGCAACACCTAAGGAAATTGAGAATGTTTGATCTCACTGGGCAATTTGCTGTTGTGACCGGGGCTGGGACCGGAATCGGAGAAGTGATTGCCGCTCGGCTGGCAAAGGCGGGCGCGACCATTTGCGTTGCAGACATCGACGGATCTGCTGCGGCAGCAGCGGCTGAACGCATCGGTGAGGGCGCTCAATCGATTGATCTCGACGTTTCCGATCCGGCGTCGGTCAGTCGTGCAATTGAAGCCCTTCTCAAGTTAAACAAGTCGATCGATATCCTGGTGAACAACGCGGGACTCGCAGGCAAGGCCGCGCCGATCTGGGAGCAGACCGACGCGGACTGGCATCGGGTGATGGCCGTGAACATTAACGGCCCGTTTTATCTGTGCCGCGCGGTAATTCCACAGATGCGTAGCCAGGGGTACGGCCGCATCGTGAATATTGCTTCCGTTGCCGGCAAAGAGGGCAACCCTAACATGGTTGCGTACTCCGCATCGAAGGCCGCGCTCATTGGACTGACGAAGTCGATCGCGAAGGAAGTTGCCGGTGAAGGAATTTGCATTAATGCAGTCTCGCCCGCGGTGATCCGAACCAAGATCCTCGAGCAGCTCACTCCGGAGCAGGTCGCTTACATGGTTGCGCGGATCCCCATGAAGCGCACCGGGGAAGCGGAAGAAGTGGCCGCGGTCGTTCACTTCCTTGCCAGCCGGGATTGCTCTTTTGTGACCGGCCAGTGCTATGACGTGAGTGGCGGCCGATCGACCTATTAGGCGAAAATCGCTCCTCGATCCGGCTCGACGCCGGCATGTGTGACGGTGATTTCCATCGCTGCGAAGCATGCGCCTGCGTGCGATAGCGCGCAATGGTGTATGCTCCGAACCTTTCGAATTCAGGACCCATGTTCGAGCGAGACGGTGAAGAGCCCGTAGACTGCGACGACTGTGCGGAGGCTCCGTATATCAGCTTTGGGGCAGCGTGTTTTGCAACTGCCAATAGAGCGCGTAGCGCTGATCGCGAATCTGGCACATGGGGATCAGCTCGTAATGCTGGTTTTCGGCGGCGGCGGTAAAACGCAGATCGGACTTCGATTCAATCCTGACCCATTGGTCTGGTTGGGCAGCTGAACCGACAGATGCTTTTGGCAAAGGATCGGGCTTGGGCAGATTCTTTGGGACGGTGTCGCCGCTGTGAATCACGCGCAGGGGGCCGTCAGCGGGTGCGGCGCCGAGATTGGCGGCCAGCGCGAGAGGTCCGTAGAGCACGGATGCGACGGAGTCATCGCCGGCCAACGGCTCGTGGCGCAGCTGCATGGGCAGGTTAACCGTGATGGTATCGCCGTCCTCCCAGACTCTGTGGATAGCCAGATACGATCCAGGATCGGCGACGGCTTCGAGCGAACGGCCGTTGATTTTTACTTCCGCATCGGAGGTGGTCCAGCCGGGAATGCGCACGTGGATAGTGCGGGCGGCGGGGCGCGAGGATTTGATTTTCAGCGTGGTGCCCTGCTCCTGCGGGAACTGCGTGACCTGCTCGACGACGAGGCCTTCTTCTTTCCAGTCGAGCGTGGAGGCGATGAACTGATTGACGTAAAGATCGCCGCCGCGGCGGAAGAAGATGGTGTCAGCGAATTTGGCGAACTCTTCCACTCCCGTGCCTGTGCAGCACCAGAAGGAATCTTCCGGGGAGTTGTACGCGCGCCAGTATCCGGCGGCGAGCGGGAAAAAGTACTGCTTGAGGCCATCGGCGTTCTGCGTGCCGAGCCGGCAGTTGAACAGCGCACGCTCGTAAGCATCCATCCAGCGGGCATCACCGGTCCAGCCGAAGACCAGACGCTCCAGCTTCATCAGGTTGTAGGCCACGCAGCACTCCGCATTCGTCCAGGCCAAAGTGCCTTTGAGCTGGCCGGGAGGCGTCTTCCAGTGCTCGTCGAGGCTGGTATTCCCGATGACGTAGTTGCGCGCGGCGAGCACTTCTTCGAGGAAGTACTCGGCGATCTGGCGGTAGCGCAGGTCACCGGTGACCTCGTACATGCGAGCCGCACCGATGATCTTGGGGACGTGAGTATTGGCGTGGAGGCCCTCGAGCTCGTCGCTGCGAGCGGCGAGAGGATCGAGGAAGCCGGGCTGCTCGAAGTCGTGAGCGATGTCAATATACTGCTGCTTCTTCGTGATGGCGGCGAGGTTGACGAGGACCTCATTCATGCCCCCGTACTCGGTGCGTAGCATGCGCATGCGCTGATCGGAACTAATGCCCACGAAGTACTCACGGACCCATTGGGCCATGCCTTCGGCGATTTGGAGAGCATCGGTGTTGCCTGTGTGGACGTACATGTCCAGCAGACCGGCCATGATCTTGTGGTAGGTGTAGAAGGGCGCCCAGACAGGCGTGCCCTGCGCGAGACGCTCGAAGAGATCGGTTGGGAAGGCGCTCAAGTAGCGCGTCCCGATCTTCTGCTGGCATTGAGCGAGCCCGGCGACGAGCTCATCGCCTCGGTTCTTCAGGTCGGCATTTGCTGAAGCTGCATAGGCCAGCGCCACCGCAGAAAGAAAGTGGCCGCCGGCAAAGTGGCCGCGCAGCTCGCAAGTGGGGTCCTCCCAGCCTTTATATGGAGTGGCGGCGGAGGTGATGCCCGCGGTGACGCGGAAGGAGTGCAAAAGGCGGTCAACGGTGAGCGAGTCGAGATAACGTGCGTTGATTTCTTCCTGCTCTCTAAAGATGCCTGGTGCGAGACGAACGGAGCTGAGCGGAAAAGGCGTGATGCGATCGGGCGACGTCGCGGGCGAATCCGCACACAAGGACTTAAGGAGAGCGGAGGGACCGATGAGGCATACGCCCGCGGTGCGGGCGCTCGACTGAAGGAAACTGCGGCGCGAAAGATTGTTCATGACGGCTCTCCGGTTAGGCGGCGGTGGCGGGATGTTTTCCGAAAACGCTTCCGAGAATGGAGGCTATCTCCCGCCAGTGGATTTGTAAAGCAATCCCTGTTCCCGCAGGTTCCGGCGCGGGCCCTCACGGGCAGTGCGCCATGGACTGATCTCGGCTCTAGCGCCTTTATCGTATACTTTCCGTTGCAAAGGGTTGGATAACGCACTTCGATCTCGTACGGACCTGGGCCCGGTTTGCAACCCGCTCACATTGATTGTCTCTGCCTGAACCGCAGGAATGGTGACGAAGAGGAATGAGAAATGAAACAGCAAAACAGTCCAGGGATCTCGGCAGGAGATTCTGTTGATCCAACTTTGGTGCCTCAGAGAACGCTTTTTAGTGGGGCAGTCATGCCTGCCATTGGCCTCGGCACCTTCGGCTCTGACCACGTCTCCGCGGCCGAGATCGCCGAGGTAGTGAGGGGAGCTGCAGCAGCCGGCTACCGGCACTTCGATTGCGCTTCGGTCTATGGCAACGAGCGCGAGATTGGCGCTGCCTTCGCTGATATCCTTAGTAGCGGCATCCCGCGTGAAGAACTCTTCATCACCTCAAAGCTATGGAACGACATGCACGGCGAAGACGACGTCATCGCCTCCTGCCGTCAATCGCTCTGCGATCTCGGCCTCGACTACCTCGACCTCTACCTCGTCCACTGGCCTTTCCCCAACTTCCATCCGCCCGGCTGCGACGTCACCTCGCGCTCGCCCGACGCCCAGCCTTATATCCACGAAAACTACATGAAGACCTGGCGCAAGATGGAAGAACTGGTAGGCATGGGACTGGTGAGGCACATCGGCACGTCGAACATGACGATCGCCAAACTTAAGCTTGTTCTCCGCGATGCCCGCATCAAGCCCGCGGTGAATGAGATGGAGCTGCACCCGCACTTCCAGCAGCCAGAGCTTTTCCGATTCGTGCTCGACAACGGCGTGCAGCCCGTCGGCTACTGCCCCATCGGATCGCCAGGACGGCCGGAGCGCGACCGCACCCCCGAGGACACCGCGCCCACCGAGGACCCGGTAATCGTGCGCATCGCCAAACGCCACGGCATCCACCCGGCGGTGGTGTGCGTCAAGTGGGCGGTGCAGCGTGGGCAAACGCCGATTCCATTTTCCGTTCATCATTACCGCGCCAATATCGAGGGCGTCGTGGGGGACCCGCTCACCGATGAGGAGATGCGCTCCATTGCCGACATCGATTGCAATTGCCGCTTGATCAAAGGCCAGGTCTTTCTGTGGAAAGAGGGCCAGACCTGGGAAGACCTTTGGGACATAAGCGGCGAAATCACCCCGCCGTAAACGCGATCCGGGAGCCTGGGCCGGTTGCTTTTGGCGTTCAGCTTCCGGTTTCGATTCCGTCGATAGTTCTGGACTTTGGTTACTTTTCGCAATAATGGCTTCTAGCTGAAAGATGTGATCCGGAGAACGAAGACATGACAACCACCACCAGCATGACCGCAGCGTTTCTTCCCGGCAACTCCACCGTCGAGATGCGCACGGTGCCGGTGCCGCGGCCGGGCCACGGCGAAGTTCTGTTGCGCATCAAAGTCTCCACCATCTGCGGCTCCGACATTCGCGCCATCTATCACGAACATCTCGGCAAAGGCCCCGAAGGCTACCAGGGCGTGATCGCAGGCCACGAGCCGTCGGGCCAGATCGTCTCGACCGGCCCTGGCTGCCGCCGTTTCAAAATCGGCGATCGCGTCATCGTCTATCACATCTCCGGCTGCGGAGTATGCAACGACTGCCGGCGCGGCTACATGATCTCGTGCACCAGCGAAGAATATCGCCGCGCCTACGGTTGGCAGCGCGACGGAGGCATGGCCGAGTACATGGTGGCCGAGGAGAAAGACCTCATCGCCCTGCCCGATGAACTCTCCTATGGAGATGGCGCGCAGGTCGCCTGCGGCTTTGGCACCGTGTACGAAGGCCTCGAAAAAGTTGGCATCAGCGGCAATCATGCCGTGCTCATCACCGGCCTCGGGCCCGTCGGTCTCGCCGCGGGGGCGCTCAGTCGCAAGCTGGGCGCGGAAAAAATCATTGGCATCGACATCGTTCCCGAACGCATGAAGATCGCTCTCGATCTCGGCCTCTGCGACGCCGTTCTCGCTTCCGGCCCCAACAATGTTGCCGAAGTCAGGCAGCTCACGGGCGGCATGGGAGTGGAGCGCGCCGTGGATTGCTCGGCGAACGATGCCGCTCGCGCCACCGCCATTCGCGCCACGCGCAAGTGGGGCCGAATCGTTTTCCTCGGCGAAGGGGGCCGTGTCGAATTCAATCCGTCGCCCGATATGATTCACGATCAGAAGACGCTCTACGGTTCGTGGGTCACATCCACCTGGCTCATGGAAGAACTGGTCGAGCGCCTGGTGCGCTGGAGCCTGCATCCGGCCGATATCATCACGCATCGTTTTCCGCTGGAGCGGGCCGGCGAAGCCTACGCGCTGATGGCCTCAGGCAAATGCGGCAAAGTGGCCGTGTGCGCCGACGAAGAATTGAAATGAGCCGGGATCGAGGATAGCAACCATGACCGTCGCGCCAGGGATCACGAAACCGGACTGGAAACGCGAATTAAAAGCCTTGTTGCCGCTCTTTGGCCATCGCAACTGGATTGTGGTTGCGGACTCGGCATATCCGGCGCATTCAATGCCCGGCATCGAGACGATCGTCTCCGGCGCCGGCCAGATCGAGGTCGCTCGCGTGGTGCTCGAAGCGCTCGCGGCCAGCAAACACGTTCGCGCTAATATCTATCTCGATCAGGAAATCCATTTTGTCGAGGAGGCCGAAGCGCCAGGCGTTTCGCGCTACCGCACTCAACTGGCAGAGCTGCTCAAGATCGCAAAGACAACCACTCTGCCCCATGAGCAGATCATCGCCAAACTCGACCATACGGCTCAGGTCTTTCGCGTGCTCATCATCAAAACGGAACTGACCATTCCGTACACGTCAATCTTTTTCGAACTCGACTGCGGCTATTGGAGCGCCGAAGCGGAACAGCGATTACGGCGAGCGATGGCTGCCTCCGCCACCAAGTGAGGAGCGCAGTGCCGGCTAGTATCGCGCGGAATTCAAATGGTTTGCCTGGACCAACACAGGAAAGGGAGCTTCCGAATGAAAATGAATCGCCGGGATTTACTTCAGTGGATGGGCAGCGCATGTTCTGCCTTGGCTTTTTCGAAGTTTGCACGCTCGCAACATGCGGCACCGAGCAGCCCCTTTCTGCCCACCAGGGAATCTCTGCAAGCCTACAAGATTCCGGACTGGTTTCGCGATGCCAAGTTCGGCATCTGGGCTCATTGGGGACCGCAGTCTGCGATTGAAGACGGCGACTGGTACGCGCGCAACATGTACATCCAGGGCCAGCCGCAATACCTGTACCACTGCGAAACGTATGGTCATCCTTCCAGGGTCGGATACAAGGATCTGGTCAATATCTGGAAAGCAGAGGAATGGGACCCGGATCATCTGATGGGTCTCTACAAGAAGGCCGGCGCAAAGTACTTCTTCAGCATGGGCGTGCATCACGACAACTTTGACCTGTGGAACTCGAAATACACGCGCTGGAATGCGGTGAACATGGGGCCAAGGAAGGACGTGGTTGGCTTGTGGCAAAAAGCCGCGCGCAATCACGGCCTGCGCTTTGGCGTCAGCGAGCATCTGTGGATCAGCTACAAATGGTTTGCCGTGAGCCATGGCGCCGACAAGACCGGGCCACTGGCTGGTGTTTCCTACGACGGCGTCGATCCGAAGTACGCCGACTTATATCACGATGCCGGCTGCGTGCCTTTCATTGACAAGCTGAGCTGGAACGACGACGGCATTCCCGATTCGTGGCGGCAGCACTATCTCAACCGGATGACCGATCTCATCGACAAGTACCACCCCGACATTCTCTACACCGATGGCCACCTGCCCTTCGAGGAGTATGGCCTCAAGATGGTGTCTCACCTCTACAACGAAAGCGCGCGGCTGAACGGCGGCAAAGTCGAAGCGGTCTACACCAGCAAAGAGGCGACGGATTGCGCCGTGGGCACATGCGCTCTCGATCACGAGCGCGGCGTGGCGGAAGGCATCGCAGAAAATCCCTGGCAAACCGATACATGCATCGGCGGTTGGCACTACAAGCGCGGGATCAAGTACAAGACACCCAAGAAGGTGATCGACCTGCTCACCGACATCGTGAGCAAGAATGGCAACCTCCTGCTGAACTTTCCGCTGCCCAACTCAGGCCGACTGGACTTCGAGGAGATGGAGGTGCTGGAAGGCATTACCGAGTGGATGCAGATCAACAGCGAAGGCATCTACGCAACGCGCCCCTGGAAGATCTACGGCGAAGGCCCCTCTACGCGAGTTAAAATCGTCACCGGGAATTTCAACGAAGACAAGCAGAGCGATCTCACCGCCGAGGATGTGCGCTTTACGACGAAGGGCAGCACACTTTACGCATTCGTCATGGGTTGGCCTGAGAAGGAAGCCGTTGTGGAGGCTCTAGGCCTGGCTAGCGCACAACAGCCGGGGAAGATCCAAAAGGTGGAACTGCTCGGGAACAAGGGTGGCCTCAATTGGAAGCAGGACGAAGCGGCATTGAAGGTCCAAATGCCTGCCGAGAAGATCTCCGACATTGGCATCACTCTCAAGGTCGAGTTGGCATAGAGGGAGCATTGGCAACTGCGCTTCGTTGCATCTTTCGTTTCAGGAGGAAGAATTCACCTTGAATATGTCCGTTGAGCCGGTTAAACAAGGCGACCCGCCTTCGCTGAACAATAACCAGGACATTGAAGCCCCGCTTATCCCGGCAGGACGGCTGTTGCCATTCCTCGTGGTTACGGTGCTGTTCTTTTTGTGGGCGATTCCCAACAATCTGAACGACATTCTGATTCGGCAATTCATGAAGTCGTTCAACATCAACCGGTCGAGCGCGGCGGGAGTGCAGATCTGGTTTTACCTGGGCTACTTTTTGCTGGCCATTCCGGCAGGCCAGTTGATGCGGCGGTTCGGCTACAAGATGGGAATTGTGACTGGGCTATGCCTGCTGGGCAGCGGATGCCTTTTGTTTTATCCGGCGGCGCAGGCGGGGCTTTATTGGTTCTTTCTTGTAGCGCAATTTATTATTGCCAGCGGATTGTCGTTCCTTGAAACGGGCTCGAATTCTTTCATTGCTCAACTGGGGCCGGCAGGGTCGAGCGAGCGCAGGCTGAATCTTTCGCAGGCGTTCAATCCGTTGGGGTCAATCAGCGCGGGCCTGATCGGGACGGTCTTCATCTTTTCCGGGGTGAAGCTGAGCGATGCGCAAGTGGCGGCTATGCAGGCGGCTGGAACCTACGTGGCGTATCTCCATTCCGAAACGCTTCGCGTGGTGACGCCGTATCTGGTGCTGGGCTGCATCGCATTCGTCTGGGCACTGCTGATTTTGATGACCAGGTTTCCCGACCTCGGGAGCGAGGACGTTTCTGAGAGCGCTTCGAAGGGCGGAATGCAGGTGCGACTTTGGCAGCCGCACTTTGTCTTTGCGGTGCTGGCGCAGTTTCTTTACGTAGGCGCGCAGGTCGGCACGTGGAGCTATTTCATTCCCTACGTGGAATCGGCCACAGGTATTGGCGACAAGGCGGCGGGCTACATGCTGACAGGCACATTGGCGGCGTTTGCGGTGGGCCGATTCAGTTCGGCGTGGCTCATGAGGCACTTCCACGCACGGCTGATGCTTGTGGTTTATTCCGTGATCAATATCGCCTTGTGCCTGATTGCTGTGGTTCATCCGAGCTGGGTTGGCGTGGGCTGTTTGCTTACGACGAGCCTGTTCATGTCGATCATGTTCCCGACAATCTTTGCGCTGGGCTTGAAGGGCATGGGCGAGAAGACCAAGACCGCCGGATCGTTGCTGGTGATGGCGATTCTGGGCGGCGCGGCGCTGACGAAGTTGATGGGAATGCTTCCTCTGCAGTCTGCATACCTTGTTCCAGTTGTTTGTTATGTCGGAATTGCTCTATATGCGTGGCTGTTCGCCGAGGCAAAGGCAGGCGAGGCATTGGGATAAGAGGTGGCGAGCCGGCAAGCCGGCAAGTCATCAAAGGAGCGAGTTGGCGAACGGGTCTGCCGATGTTCTGGAAGGTCGGGAAGTTTACGTCGCCGGTATCATCGCAATTTCAGTAAATAAATCATCTGGTTCAGCACAGATGAATTCCGCGCGGGGCAGTCAACTAAAATCAACAGCCTTACGGTTTGCTCGCGCCCCTGCCGCCATTTGTCGAATGATCGCTGAGGGAATTCTCGCTTGCAGGCTTGCTCCATCGCGTTGCAGCCCAGACGTGGTAGCTGTTGAAGAGGAATTGGCCGCCCAGAATCAGAAGCCAGACCCAAAGTGCGAAGCGCAGAGGCCTCCGCGGAACGCGCTTGCTCAGCATCGTGCCGCCAATTGCCCCGGCCACGCCGCCGATGATTAGCTGTAGAAGTAATTCCGGGTTGGAGGCATGCGTGAACCAATGCGCGCCGCTACCGATGAGCGAAACCACAAAGCCGAAAACGATATCGGTTCCCACCACTTGCGCGGGCGCCAGCGGCGTCATGCTCAGCAGTGCAGCGCTGCCCAATGCTCCTGCTCCCGCGGATGAGAATCCCACCTCCGCGCCGACGGGGAACATGAGCCACGAGAGCAGCGGACTCCGGTCACGCACGTCGAGGTTATCCCGCATGGGTCGAAACGAATAGAAGATCTGCCAGCTTGCCGTGGTGACTAGAATCCCTCCGAGGATCGCGTTCAGCAGATTTGCCGATCCGGCGTTGATCAGATGCTTCAGAAAGAACGACCCTACGAGAACGCCGGGCGCCCCGCCCAGCAGCATGTAGCCCAGCGTGCGCCAGGCAACGTTGCGGCGCGCTATTTGGGCGGGCACCAGGATCAACTTCACCGCCGCGGAAAACATCAAACCGATTCCCACCGCGACCGGAGCGGGCACTCCGAGAAAAAGCACCAGAACAGGCACAGTGACAGTGCCGGCGCCCACTCCGGTGAGTGCGATGAACAACGCGATAAGGAATCCGATAATGTACTGCATTTCCTGGCTCTCAATCTCTCTGCGTACGCATCACTTTGCCGGTGCTGCCTGAATGTGGATGCCGCACTCCACCTTGCGCCCGGCCCACCTACCCGATCGCGGATCGTTGGGATCGAGCGGCAGCGAAGTGCATGGTTCGCAGCCGATCGAGGTGTAGCCCCGCTCATACAGCGGCAACAAGGGAATGCCAAGTTGCTCGCATGCGTACCAAACGTCGCGCGTCGTCCACTCAGCCAGCGGCGCCAGCTTCAACACCTGCTTGCCTCCGGGCAGCGAAAACATTGCCGACTCTTCGAGCGCGGCACGGCTTCTGG